>DATBAK010000004.1 GCA_036271555.1 Acidimicrobiia bacterium | reverse complement strand
TCGCCCCCCGGCGATGACGCCCGGCCGTCCACCGAACTCGTGGTGGGCGGCGGGCGTCAGCACCGGGCGGTTCGTTGCCGTCGCGTCCGGCGCGGTGATACAACGCGCGGATGCGATTCGGGATCGACATTGCTCAGCAGCGGATGTCGTGGTCGGAGAACGCGGGGCGTGCCCGCTTCGCCGACGACCTCGGCTTCGACGGCATCTGGGGCTTCGACCACTTCCAGCCGATGTACGGCGAGGGCCCGGGCGAGTGCTTCGAGGCGATGACGACCCTCGCGGCGTGGAGTGGCATCACCGAGCGCGTGCGGCTCGGCATCCTCGTGACCGGCATGACGTATCGCCACCCCGCGGTGTTCGCGGCCGAGGCGATCACGATCGACCACGCGTCGAACGGTCGGCTCGAGCTGTCGTACGGCGCCGCGTGGTTCGACAAGGAGCACGACGAGCTCGGCATCCCGTTCCCGGAGCTCAAGGCGCGCGTCGACGCGTTCGAGGAAGCGGTGCAGATCGTGCGCGGTCTGCTCACGACCGACAACTTCACGTTCGAGGGCCGTCACTTCCAAGTCCACGACGCGACGCTGTTCCCGCGTTGCGTGCAGCAGCCGCACGCGCCGATCTGGATCGGTGCATCGGGCGAGAAGCGCATGATGCCGATCGCAGCGCGCTACGCCGACGTGTGGCACTGCTTCGGCCCGCCGAAGTACCTCGGACCGAAGTCGCAGCGCATCAGCACGCTCGCGGAGCAGGCGGGTCGCGATCCGTCGGCGATCCTGCGCGCCGCATCACTCTCGCTCGAGGACGACCTCGACGCGATCGGGCGCACGATCGACGAGTGGACCGCCGCGGGCTTCGGCTACCTCGTCTGCGGCTGGCCCCCCGACGGCCGCCCCAAGGTCGAAGCCTTCGCGAAGAGGTTCCTCGCGCGCTGAACCCGCGTCAGTGGTACTGCGTTACGTCGCTATGCGCCGATAACGCAGTACCACGGAGGGCACCGAAGGGCTCAGGCTCAGATGACGGACGACTCGATGGGGCCCTGCCGGATCGCGACGACAGGGCTGGCCGAGAAGACGACCCAGTGCGAGCCGGTCGCGATCGTCGCGTCGTGCGAGCACCGGACGCTGAGCGTCCACGGCTTCTTCGCGGTGCGCGTCCCGGACTCGACGATCATCTGCTCGTAGTTGCCGCCGCCGGTGCCGGTCGAGATGCGCGTCGTCGCGCCGCCGTCGATCCGCGTGCCGCCCGCGTACAGGCCGCAGCGGACGAAGTCGGTACCGCCGCCGATGCTGTGGTTCGGGTTCGACAGCTCGCCCGTCTGCGCGCTCGAGACGCGCCACGCGCCCGCCGGCATCGACCGGTGGAAGACGGTCGTGGTCACGCCGCCGGTGTCCGACAGCACGCCCTTGGTGTCGAAGTCGAAGACGACGTCGGCGGGCGCGACGCGGGTCGCGATCACGGTCGCGCCCGGGTCGACGTAGACGCTGTCGGTGTACGCCGCGCTGCAGGTGAGCTTGACGGTCGTCGCCTTCGCGTACGTGCGCGCACCCTGCATCGCGATGTTGCTGACGACGACGTCCGGATCACCGCCCACGACGACCTGCTGCTCCCCGACGTCGCCGGTCCCTGTCGGCCCGAAGAGCTCGCAGCCCGCGAAGTCGAAGTCCCCGAAGTTCACGACCGAGAGGTTGGTGTGGAACGCCCACGTTCCCGCGGGGACGCGCAGCTGCTCGACCAGTGTCGACGTGTCCGGGCTGAGCGCGGTCTGTGCGGGCGTGCGCTTCTGCACGACGTTCGGGCCCGCCGATGCGGCGGCCGCCGCGCTCCGGATCGGGCCCCCTTCGACGGCCGTGAGCGTGGCGCCGGGGTCGAGGTAGAACTGCGACGGGTTCGGCGCGTTGTGGTCGTGCTGGCACACCAACGCGATCGTCGTCGCCGCGGCCGTCGTCTTCACCACGCCGGCGTTCGTAAGATCGGCGACCGTGTCGTCGACGTAGGTGGTCGCGCCGCCGTCGAACCCGGCGCCGTTCTTCTGCAACGTGCAGCGCACGAAGTCACCGGAGCCGAAGTCGACGGCCGTGACGTTCGCCGTGACGGTCCACGAGCCGCGCGGCACGAGCAGCGACTCGATCGTCGTCGGCGCGCCGCCCGTGTCGGAGAGCGCGACCGCGCCGCCGGTCCGTACCGAGTGAACGGTCGGTTGCGTGGCCGCGCCCGCGTTCGCAGGCAGCGCGAGCACGGCGACGACCACGAACGCGGCGGGAAGCGCGCGTCGTGTGCGGGTGCCGATCATCGGACCTCCTCGTCCGTGGTAGTGCGTTCCCGGCGTATCGCCGGAGAACGCAGCACCACTACGCCCGATCCAGTTCGAGCATCTTGATCGCGTTGCCGCGCAGCACCTTGTACGCGACCTTGTCGTCGAAGCCGGCGAGCATCTTCTCGACGTACTCCTTCGAGTTCGGCCACGTCGTGTCGGTGTGCGGGTAGTCGGTCTCGAAGCAGATGTTGTCCTCACCGACCTCGGGCAGCGAGTGCAGCCCGTGGTGATCCGCGGTGAAGCAGCCGAAGATGCGGCCGTAGTAGTAGCTCGACGGCGGCTCGGGGATGCGCTCCTTCGAGTGCTGCCAGCTGTCGTGCTGCTCCCACACGGTGTCGGCGCGCTCGAGCGCGTACGGGATCCAGCCGATCTGGCCTTCCGAGTACGCGAGCTTGAGTCTCGGGAACTCGATGAGCTTGCCGGAGAACAGCCAGTCGGCGAGCGACGCCATCGAGTTGTTGAACGCGAGCGTGCCGCCCACACCGCCGGGTGCGTCGGGCGACGCCGCGGGGTTCGTCGACGACGAGCCGATGTGCATGCACAGCGTGACGCCGGTGTCGTTGCACACCTGGAACACCTTGTCCCAACCGCCGCTGTGGATCGTCGGCAGCTTGAGGTGGTGCGGCAGCTCGCTGAAGCAGAACGCGCGCACGCCGCGATCCGCGTTGCGCCGGATCTCGGCGGCCGCGAGGTCGACGTCCCACAACGGCATGATGCACAGCGGGATGTTGAAGCCGCGCGACGGCGCGCACCACTCCTCGACCATCCAGTCGTTGTAGGCCTTCACGCACGCGAGCCCGAGCTCCTTGTCGTCGGCCTCGTAGAACGTCTGGCCGCAGAAGCGCGGGAACGTGGGGAAGGGGAGCGACCCGTCGACCCAGTTGAGCTCGAAGTCCTTGATGCGCTCCTCGACCATGTAGCAACCGGGGCGCATGTCGTCGTAGGTGACGGCTTCCATCACCATCTTCGTGCGGTCGAACCGCGACACGTCGCCGTCGGGCGTCGCGTCGAGCGGGATCGCGACGAAGCGCTTCTGTACGTAGATGAGCCGGTCCTCGAAGTACCACGCGTCGCCCCAGCGCCCGTTCGGGTCCTCGTGGTTCCCGTACTTCGCGCCGGGCTTGTGCTCGAACGGGCCCCAGCGCTTGCGCTCGACGTGCGGGCCCTTCTCCCGGTGCTTCTCGGGGAGCCACGTCTGCCACACGTGCGCGGGCTCGACGACGTGGTCGTCGACGCTGACGATCTTGGGGATCACTGCAACTCCTGTCGCACTCGCTGCGCTCGCCGCTCCGCACGCGGGACGGGAGTGGGCCCGGTCGCTTGCTCGCTTCGCTCGCCGCTGCCGTCGTCACGTCAGAACGTGCCTGACGCTACCGTCAGGTTGCCGTGCGAGTCACCAGCACGGTCGCGCGCTTGCTCGTCGCGGCACGGCGCTTCGGCGTTGTCTCGGACTGACCGCGCGCCCGCTCCTTACCAGGCGTACGCCTCGGGCGCGGGACCGCCGGGGCCGGGGAAGATCGCGTCGAGCTCCTTGAGCGCGTCCTCCTCGAGCGTGATCTGCGTCGCGCGCAGCGACGCGCCCTCGAGCTGCTCGAGCGTGCGCGGGCCGATGATCGGTGACGTGACACCCGGCTGCGCGAGCAGCCACGCGAGCGCGACCGCGGCGGGCGCTTCGCCGAGCTGCTCGCAGAAGTCCTCCCAGCGTGCGATCTGCGGACGCATCGCCTCGTAACGGGGATTGAGGTTCTTGCGCCGGCCGGTGGACTCGGCCTTGATGATGCCGCCGAGCATCCCGCCCGCCAGCGGACTCCAGGGGATCATCGCGAGCCCGTACGCCTTGCACGCGGGCAGCACCTCGAGCTCCACCGTGCGCGACGCGAGGTTGTAGAGGCTCTGCTCGCTGACGAGCCCGAGGAAGTTGCGGTGCTTCGCGGTCTCGTTCGCCTGCGCGATGTGCCAGCCCGCGAAGTTGCTGCTGCCCGCGTAGATCACCTTGCCCGCGGCGACGAGTCCCTCCATCGCCTGCCACACCTCGTCCCACGGCGCGTGCCGGTCGACGTGGTGCATCTGGTACAGGTCGATGTGATCGGTCTGCAGCCGGCGCAGGCTCGCGTCGCACGCATCGCGGATGTGGCGCGCGGAGAGGCCGCCGTCGTTGGGCCACTCGGTCATCGGGCCGAAGACCTTCGTCGCGAGCACGACCTTCTCGCGCCGCGCGCCGCCCTGCGCGAGCCAACGCCCGACGATCGCCTCGGTCGCGCCCGGACCCTTGTCGCCGCCGTAGCGGTTGGCGGTGTCGAAGAAGTTGATGCCGTGCTCGAGCGCGCGGTCCATCACGACGCCGGCGTCGGCCTCGGTCGTGAGCGGCCCGAAGTTCATGGTGCCGAGGCACAGCTCGCTCACGCGCAGCGCGGTGCGTCCGAGTCGGCGGTAGCGCATGGGGATCTCCTCGCGGGGCTGGATCTCGTGTCGGTCGGCCGACCCTACGTCCGCCCCACGGGGCTCCGGTACGCGATGACCGACTTGACGGATCGGGTTTCGCACCTTCAGACTAAGGGCAACCTAACTTAATCACGGACCAGGGAGGCCCGGCGTGCTGCCCACCTTTGTCATCGGCCTGCGGGAAGGGCTCGAGGCGTCGCTGATCGTGGGCATCATCGCCACCTTCTTGATCCAACAGGGCCGGCGCGACGTGATGCGCTGGATGTGGCTCGGTGTCGGGTTCGCCGTCGTGCTGTGCACCGGCGCGGCGATCGCGCTCCGCATCACCGAGGAGAACCTGCCGCAGCGTCAGCAGGAGGGGCTCGAGACCGTCGTCGGGCTCGCCGCCGTCGCGATGGTCACCTGGATGATCATCTGGATGCGCAAGCACGCCCGCGGCTTGAAGCACGACCTCGAGGGCAAGGCCGCGGCCGCGCTCGTCGGCGGCTCGGTCGGCACGCTCGTCTTCATGGCCTTCCTCGCGGTGCTGCGCGAAGGCCTCGAGACCGCGGTGTTCCTGCTCGCCGCCTTCCAGGGATCCAGCGATCCCGCGGCCGCGGGCATCGGGGCGACGCTCGGCGTCCTCGTCGCCATCGCGATCGGCTTCGGCATCTACAAGGGCGGCGTGCGGATCAACCTCGACCGCTTCTTCCGGTTCACCGGCTTCGTGCTCGTGCTCGTCGCCGCCGGCCTCGTGGCCACGGCCGCACACACCGCGCACGAGGCGGGCTGGCTCAACTCGGGTCAGCACCAGGTGCTGAACCTCACCGGCTTCGTCGGGCCCGGCTCGATCCGGTCCGCGCTGCTCACCGGGATGCTCGGCGTGCAGGTGCGCCCCGTCATCGCGGAGGTGCTCGGCTGGCTCGTCTACGTCGTGCCGATGTCGCTGTTCGTCCTCTGGCCCAAGTCGCGCCGCACGTCGGGCTCGAGCAGCAGTGGGCGGCCGGTCGAGCGGACGCGCGCGCGGCCATCGGTCGCGACGCGCACGGCTATCGGCGCGTCGGCGATGGCCGCGGTCGTCGCGCTCGGCGCCTGCGGCTCGTCGGCATCGAGCGGCGCGGGCGCCAAGAACGTGAAGACGGTCGCGATCAAGCTCGTGAAGGCAGGCTGCAGCCCGTCGAAGCTCTCGTTGCCCGCGGGTCCGACCAAGTTCGACGTGAGCAACGACGACGCGAGCGCGATCTCCGAGATGGAGATCCTCGACAAGGGCGACCGCATCGTCGCCGAGGTCGAGAACGTGCCGCCGGGGCTGTCGGGCTCGTTCTCGGTGACCCTGCAACCCGGCACGTTCGCGCTCTCGTGCCCGGGCGGCACCGATCACGACGGCAAGGGCGCGCTCACCGTCACCGGCAAGGCGACCACCACACCCGTCGCCGACGTTGCCGCGCGCACGGTCGCGGTGAACCAGTACCGCCAGTACCTCGAGCAGCAGGCCGACCAGCTCGTCACGCTCACCACGACGTTTGCGAACGCGGTGGTGGCCGGCAACGTGGCCGCGGCGAAGGCCGCGTACGGTCCGGCACGCGCGCCGTACGAGCGCATCGAGCCGGTCGCCGAGTCGTTCGGTGATCTCGATCCCCGGATCGACGCGCGCGCCAACGACGTGCCCGCGAGTCAATGGGGCGGCTTCCACAAGATCGAGCAGGCGCTGTACGCGAAGAACGACCTCTCGGGTATGGGGCCGGTCGCGCAGAAGCTCGTCACCGACGTGAAGCAGCTCGACCGCGTCGTGAAGACCGTGAAGCTCGAGCCCGCGACGATCGCGAACGGTGCGGTCGAGCTCCTCAACGAGGCGTCGACGTCGAAGATCTCGGGCGAGGAGGAGCGCTACTCGCACCTCGACCTCGTCGACCTCGCGGCGAACGTCGACGGCGCGCGCGTCGCGTTCGACTCGGTGGCCGCGCTGCTGCCGAAGAGCTCGCCGGTCACGAAGTCGCAGATCGACGCGCGGTTCGCGGCGGTCGACACCGCGCTCGCGCCCTACAAGCAGGGCGACGGCTACGCGCTCTACACCGCGCTCACCGCGTCGCAGACGCGGGCGGTCGCGCTCTCGATCGAAGCGGCCGCGGAGCCGTTGTCGAAGGTCGCCGAGCAGATCGTCGCCTGACGTGGGGGAGCGCATCAGCCGCCGCAAGTTCGTCGGCGGCCTCGGCATCGCCGGGGCCGCGGGCGTCGGCGCGACCCTCGCGGGCAAGTCGACGTTCTGGGAGACGAGCTCGTCGAGCGCGTCGCCGGGCGGGGCGGTCGCGTTCTACGGCGACCATCAGGCCGGAATCGCGACGCCCGCGCAGGACCGGCTGCTGTTCGGCGCGTTCGACGTGCTCGACGCGACGCGTGGCGACCTCGTCGGTCTGCTCCACGACTGGACGGAGGCGAGCGCGCGCTTCGCCGCGGGCAACGAGATCGGCCGCAACGACGTGCTCGCGGCGCCGCCCGACGACACCGGCGAGGCCCTCGGCCTCCAACCCGCACAGCTGACGATGACGTTCGGGTTCGGTCCGACGCTGTTCGAGAAGAACGGTCACGACCGCTTCGGGATCGCGGCGAAGCGCCCGAACGCGCTCATCGACCTCCCGGCGTTCCCGCGCGACAACCTCGACCCCGACAAGTCGGGTGGTGATCTCTGCATCCAGGTCTGTGCCGACGACCCGACCGTCTGCTTCCACGCGTTGCGCAATCTCACGCGTATCGGCAAGGGCGTCGTCGGGTTGCGGTGGACGCAGCTCGGCTTCGGGCGCACGTCGAGCACCAGCTCGAGCCAGGACACGCCCCGCAACCTGCTGGGCTTCAAGGACGGCACGAACAACGTCAAGGGCGACGACGGCGCGCTGATGAGCTCGCAGGTCTGGGTCGGCCCGAACGAGAAGCCCGCGTGGATGCGCGGTGGCTCCTATCTCGTCGCGCGTCGCATCAGCATGCGCATCGAGCAGTGGGATCGCGACTTCCTCGAGGACCAGGAGCACGTGATCGGGCGCGTGAAGTCGACGGGCGCGCCGATCGGCTCGAAGCAGGAGCACGACGCGGTCGACCTGCACGCACGGAGTGCCGACGGCAACTTCGTGATCCCGGACACCGCGCACATCCGGCTCGCGGCGCCGTCGACGAACCGCGGACATCACATCCTGCGGCGCGGCTACTCGTTCACCGACGGCGTGAACCCCGTCACCGCCGGCCTCGACGCGGGGTTGTTCTTCCTCGCGTACATGCGCGATCCCCGCACGCAGTTCGTGCCGCTCCAGCACAAGCTCGCGCTGGAGGACGCGCTCAACGAGTACATCGAGCACAACGGCAGCGCGATCTTCGCGGTGCCGCCCGGGGTCCAACGCGGCCACGACATCGGTGAGACACTCTTCTCTGCATGACGCCGGCTGGAGCCGCCGCAACAACCGGGACGAGTGCGCGGCGACCGCGTGAGCTCATGCGGATGCGACCATGACGCGCCGTGACACGGAACGCGCGCTCGCGGGTGTTCGCAGGATCTGTCTCGCATTCCCGGAGACCGAGGAACGCCTGAGCCACGGTGCGCCGACGTTCTTCGCGGGCGGCAAGAAGACGTTCGTGATGTTCATGGACGATCACCACGGCGACGGCCGGCTCGCGATCTGGTGCGCGGCGCCGGACGGCGTGCAGGCCACGCTCGTCGACGAGGAGCCCGACCGCTTCTTCGTGCCGCCCTACGTGGGAACGCGCGGCTGGGTCGGCGTGCGCCTCGACCGCGACGTCGATTGGGACGAGGTCGCCGGCATCGTCGAGGACGGCTTCCGCCTCGTCGCGCCGAAGAAGGTCCTCGCGCAGCACGACGCCGCGGGCTGAGCTCTTGGCGCCTGCCGGCGCGCAGCGGTCAAGATGACGCTCGGTCGACAGTGGAGGGTCACGTGGCGCAGCCGCAGATGGGTCATGGGGTGAAGCAGCGCGACATCATCAAGATGTCGGACGACGAGATCGCCGCCTTCCTGCAGGAAGGGCGCACGATGTCGTTCGCGACGATGAACCACGACAACACGATCCATGTGGTGGCGATGTGGTACGGCTTCCTCGAAGGCGCGATCGCGTTCGAGACCAAGGCGAAGTCGCAGAAGGTCCTGAACCTGCGCCGCAACAACACGATCACGTGCATGGTCGAGGACGGCGACAAGTACGAGGAGCTGCGCGGCGTCGAGCTCGTCGGCAAGGTCGAGATCGTCGAGGTCGACGAGCCCGACCGCATCTTCGAGCTCGGCATCAGCGTCTTCGAGCGCTACCAGGGCCCGTATTCGGAAGCGATGAAGCCCTTCGTCGAGGTGATGTTGAACAAGCGCGTGGTCGTGAAGGTCGAAGTCGACCGCGTCGTCTCCTGGGACCACCGCAAGCTCGGCCTGCCGTCGACTGCGCCGGCGGAGTAGACGCTCGACGCCGTGGCGCGCGCCGATTCGAAGTTCGTGCGCGAGACCGCAGTCGTTGCCGATCGCGCGCGGCCGGGTCGGTACCACGCGTTCCTGAGTCCCGACTGGAACGCGCCGATGCTGCCGCAGGGCGGAATCGTCACCGTCGTCGCGACGCGCGCGATGGAGGCGCGGCTCGCGCATCCCGAGCAGCAGCTGCGCTCGGTGAGCGTGGTGTTCGCCGGCCAGGTGCGGGCGGGGTCGGTGCAGATCGACGTCGGTGTGATCCGTCGTGGTCGTTCGATCTCGCAGCTCACCGCGACGGTGCGCAACCCCGGTGAAGCCGCGGGAACGACGGCGATCGCGGTGTTCGGCGCGTCGCGTCCCGGTTTCGAGTTCACCGACCGCTCGATGCCCGACGCGCCGCCGCCCGAGGAGTGCCGCTCGTTCCGCACCGCCGCGGACCCGGCGGAAGATCCCGACAACCTCGACCTGCGGTTCCACTTCCCGTACTGGGACTTCGTGGACGGGCGATCGGTCGAGGGGCACGCGCCGTGGGAGGAGCACGAGCCGACGTCGTCGGAGCGGTCGTCGTGGTACCGGTTCGACGAGGCGCCCCGGCTCGCCGACGGACACCTCGACCCGCACGGCCTGGTGACGTTGTGCGACACGATGCCGGGCGCGGTGGGCGAGCGCGTCGGCGAGCGCGGTGATCGGCCGGTGTGGCTGAGTCCGAGCGCCGATCTCCACGTACAGATCCTCGGTGAGTGGCGATCCGAGTGGTTGCTCGCGCACAACTCCGCGCGGCGCGCGGGCGACGGCTACGCCGCGCTCGAGATGGAGTTGTGGGATCCCGAGAGCGGGCTCGTCGCGTACGGCACGCAGCTGATGTTCTTCAGCTTCCCGGACGGGCCACCGACGCCGGACCAGCTGCACGTACCGAACGCGCACGGATGAACGAGCTGCGATGAGCGACGCGCCGGCGATCGATCCCGAGCCGCCGCGCGCACCGATCACGTTCCCGTGGGACGACGCCGCCGCGCCCGATCCGGTCGCCGCGCTCGCGACGGCGCGCCGCGAGCTCGGCGACACGTTCGTCGTCGACTCCGGATCCGACCGCTACCTGTTCGTGTTCTCGCCGCGCGCGCTCGAGCAGCTCTACGCGCTTCCCGAGCGGGTCGCGAGCAAGGGCCTCGCCGACTACCGCATGTTGCTGCGCAAGCTTCCCGACGAGCTGTTCCTCGAACGGCGCACGTTCGCGCACGATCTCTTCGGCGCGCAGGACGTCGAGCACTACCTCGACCATCTCGATGTCGCGATCGCGCGCCAGATCGAGGAGCTCGGCGACGCGGGCACGTTCGACGCGTTCGCGCTCGCGCGCCGGCTCGGTCACCGGCTCGCGCTCGGCTGCTGGATGGGCGACACCGCGGCCGCACCGCCGGGGCTCGACCCGTTGATCGCCGATCTCGAGCAGCTCGACGGCGCCGAGGCGTTCGTCAACCCCGAGCGCATGGCCGGCCGCGACGACACGAAGGAGTCGGAGCGTGCGGCGCTCGCTCGGCTCGAGACTGCGGTCGCGGCGCGCCTGAGCGCGGGCGGCGACAACGGCTTCCTCTCCGAGATCGCGCGCCGCTGGGACGACGTCGAAGGCGACGTACGCACGCGTGGCATCACGGGCGATGTGGTGCTGCTCCACGTCGCGACGATGACGAACCTCTTCGCGGCGCTGGGTTGGACGTTGTGCCTCGTCCTGCTCGATCCCGCGGTGCACGCGCGTCTGGTCGCGGGCACAGAAGCCGGATTGCTCGACCGGTGCGCGCTCGAAGCGGTGCGCATCGGCCAGCGCTCGATCATGATGCGGTCGGTGCTGCGCGCCTGCACCGTCGACGACGGCGCGACGACGTACGCGCTCGCGTCGAACGTCATCCTCGCGACGATGCTGCCGCTCACGAACACGACGGCGTTGCCGGGCTTCGATCGCTTCGATCCCGACCGTTGGGTCGGGCGGCGGCTCCGCGACGAGGATGCGCTCGGCGCACGCGAGGTCGTCGCGACGTTCGGTCACGGCTCGCACCGGTGCCCGGCGACGCGGTTCTCGCTCTCGGCGATCGGTCGTGCGGTCGACCGGCTCGTCGCGACCTACGAGCTGCGCCCGCGCTTCGATGGCGTGCATCCGATCCCTTCGCAGATCGGTGGCGTCGCACGCGCCGCCGATCCGTGCCTCGTCGACTACGTGCGCCGGACCGCTTCCACGACGACCACTACTCTGCGCGACCGAGGGGGGATGGTGATGTCGGAGGAGATGGAGGAGTTCGGGACGCCGTGGCGTCGCGACCTCGACGAGATCCGCGGCGCCTTGACGGAGTGGGCGGCCGAGAACGTCGGCGCCGACGCGACCGTCGTCGACGTCGCGTCGCCGGGGAACGGCATGTCGAGCGAGACCGTGCTCTTCGCGGTCGAGCGCGACGGCGCGCGTGAGGAGTACGCGGCTCGCCTCGCGCCGCTGCCCGAGGTGTATCCCGTCTTCCCGCAGTACGACCTCGAGCTCCAGCGCCGCTGCATGGACCTCGTGCGCGCCGACACCGACGTTCCCGCGCCCGAGGTCGTCTGGTACGAGGGCGACTCGAAGTGGGTCGGCACGCCGTTCCTCGTGATGCGGCGCGTCCACGGCGACGCACCTCCCGACATCCCGCCTTACGTGTTCGGCGGCTGGATGATGGACGCCACGCCCGAGCAGCGGCAGACGCTGCAGGACTCGTCGGTGAGCGTGCTCGCGCGGCTGCACGCGATCACGCCGGCGACGCACGACCTCGCGTTCCTCGCGCAGCCGGACCATGGCACCTCCGCGCTCGACCAGCAGCTCGGCTACCAGCGGTGGTACTACGACTGGGCGCGCGAAGGCATGACGTACCCGCTCATCGAGCGCACGTTCGCATGGCTCGACGCGCATCGTCCCGACGAGGGCCCGACCGTCTTCAACTGGGGCGACGCGCGCATCGGCAACATCCTCTACCGCGACTTCCAACCGGTCGCGGTGCTCGACTGGGAGATGGCAACGGTCGGCCCCGCGGAGATCGACGTCGCGTGGATGGTGTTCCTGCATCGTTTCTTCGACGACCTCGCAGAGAAGTTCGAGCTGCCCGGCATTCCCGACTTCATGCAGCGCGACGAGGTGAAGCAGACCTACGAGCGGATGACCAACACGTTGCTCGGACCGCTTGATTGGTTCGAGGTGTTCGCCGCGCTGCGGTTCGCCGTCGTGTCGCTGCGGACGAGCACGCGCGGGATGGCGTACGGGATCATGGAGAAGCCCGAAGACCCCGACGACCTCGTGATGTTCCGCACGTTGCTCGAGCGCATGCTCGACGGCTCGTACTGGGCCTGAGGCGCGCGTGCCGGACCGGCTCCGCGGCCGCCACGCGATCGTCACCGGTGCCAGCCGGGGCATCGGCGCCGCGCTCGCGCAACGGTTGGCGGCCGAGGGTGCGTCGATCGTCATCGCGGCGCGCACGCTCGACCGGCACGATCACCTCGCCGGTAGCCTGAACGAGACGGTCGCGCGCTGCCGCGCGTACGGCACGACGGTCGAGGCCGTGGTGGCCGACCTCGCCGATGCCGACAGCCGCGCCACGATCGTGCCGCGCGCGCTCGAAGTGCTCGACGGCCGCGTCGACATCCTCGTGAACAACGGCGCCGCCGCGGTGTACCAGTCGACGCTCGACTATCCGCTGCGCCGGCGGCGCATGATGTTCGAGGTCAACGTCGAGGCGCCGATCGATCTCGCGCAGGCGGTGCTGCCCGGGATGATCGAGCGCGGCGAGGGTTGGATCGTGAACCTGTCGAGCGCGACCGCGCGCCTCGCGCCGGGTCCGCCGTACCGGAGCGGCGGCGTCAACGGCGTGATCGGCGTGTACGGCGCGACGAAGGCCGCGTTGAATCGCATCACGCACGCGTTCGCGGTCGAGCTCCAGGGCACGGGCGTGCGCATCAACACGATCGAGCCGCGCGCCGCGGTGATGAGCGAGGGTGCGGAGGTGCTCGTCGGCGACATCGTCGGTCCCGAGGCGATCGAACCGATGGAGACGATGGTCGAGGCGACGCTCGCGCTGTGCGACTGCCCGCCCGAGCGCACCGGCGGTCTGCACGTCAGCCTCGACCTACTCGCGGAGCTCGGCATCACGGCTCGGGCGCTCGACGGAAGGGAGGTCGCATCGTGATCACGCGCGTGATGAAGAACCTGGGTGTCTACGACGGCGACGCGCCGGTGGAGAGCGCGCAGCTCGAGCGTGACGGCTGGGCCTTGTTGCGCGGTGTCTTCGATCGCGACGAGATCGACGCGATGCGCGCCGACATCGACGCCGCGTTCGACGCGTTCCCGTCGGAGCGCTCACGCGGCGACAAGGACGAGTTCCGCTACGAGATGTTCAACCGCAGCGCCGCGTGTCAGCGCGCGATCGCGAACCCGCGCATCCTCGCGGTGATCGAGCCGTTGCTCGGCGACGACTGCCACGTCATCGCGAACACCGCGTGGAGGAACCCGCCCGACTTCAAGGGCGGTCCGTGGCACTGCGACGCGGGTCCGCACGTGCCGCGCTCCGAGGGTGTCGAATGGCCCGACGCGATCCCGTATCCGGTCTTCGCGGTCGCCGGTCATCTGATGCTGAGCCGTTGCGCGCGCGCCGACGGGCCGACCGCGGTCGTGCCCGGCAGCCATCGCTCGGGCCGGTTGCCTCCGTACGGCCGGATCAAGGGCGGCGAGGAGATCACCTACGACGGCCGACCGCCGCAGGTGTTCGAGGTCGAGGCGGGCGATGTGTGTCTCTTCGTCTCCGACGCGTGGCACCGGGGCCTGCCCGCGCAGGATGGTGGCCGGGGCCGATTCTTCCTGCAGGCGCACTACGCGCGCCGCGACATCGCGCAGCGGATCCGCACGACGGCGGACGCGAACCAGTGCGCGCCCGAGGCCGTCGCCCGCGCGTCCACGCCGCGCGAGCGCGCCCTCATCGGTCTCCACGACCCGTTCTTCTACGACGGCTGACGGTCACACGGTCGCGCCGCGACGCGCAGCCTGAACGTCAGGTTTCGCCTACCCCAAACCGGCCACTAGCCTCCGCGGGAGGATCCGCGAGAGGAGTCGAATCGTGCTCGAGTTCAAGCAGCTGTTCATCGGTGGTGAGTGGGTCGATTCGACCGGCAAGGGCACCATCGACGTCGTCTCGCCCCACTCCGAGGAGCTCGTGGGCCGGACGCCCGACGGCACGGCGGAGGACATGGACCGCGCCGTCGCCGCGGCTCGCACCGCGTTCGACGAGGGCGACTGGAGCCAGGCGGATCCCGCCGAGCGCATCGCGGTCGTGCAGAAGTTCGCCGAGATCTACGCGGCGGGCATGATGGACCTCGCGCAGGTCATCACCGACGAGATGGGCTCGCCGATCTCGTTCTCGCAGCTCGCGCAGACGCCCGCGCCGTGGATGATGCTGAGCTCGTTCATCAACGTCGCGCAGCAGTTCGAGTGGGAGGAGCGCCGTCCCGGCACCCTCGCGCCCGAGGTGCTCGTCCGTCACGAGGGTGTCGGCGTCGTCGCCGCGATCGTGCCGTGGAACGTGCCGCAGTTCGTGACGATGTCGAAGCTCGCGCCCGCCCTCCTCTCGGGCAGCTCGATCGTCATCAAGCCCGCGCCCGAGACCCCGCTCGACGCGCTCGTCGTCTGCTCGATGCTCGAAGAGGCCGGTGTGCCGAAGGGTGTCGTGAGCGTGGTGCCCGCGGGTCGTGAGGTCGGCGAGCACCTCGTGCGCCACCCGAACGTCGACAAGGTCGCGTTCACCGGTTCGACCGCGGCGGGCCGCAAGATCGCGGCCATCTGCGGTGAGCAGCTCAAGCGCGTGAGCCTCGAGCTCGGCGGCAAGTCGGCCGCGATCATCCTCGACGACGCCGATCTCGACGCCACGGTGCAGGGCCTCAAGTTCGCGTCGCTGATGAACAACGGGCAGGCCTGCGTCGCGCAGACCCGCATCCTCGCGTCGAAGCAGCGCTACGACGAGGTCGTCGGCGCGCTCTCCGAGATGGTCGGCGCCATGAAGGTCGGCGACCCGTCGGACGCGACGACCGAGATCGGTCCGCTGGTGGCGGAACGTCAGCAGGAGCGCGTCGAGAAGTACATCGCGCTCGGCCAGGAAGAGGGCGCGAAGGTCGCCGTCGGCGGCAGCGGGCGTCCGGAGGGCACCGAGAAGGGCTGGTACGTCCGCCCGACGGTGTTCGCGAACGTCGACAACAACATGCGCATCGCGCGCGAGGAGATCTTCGGTCCCGTGATCGCGGTGATCCCGTACAACGACGAGAAGGAAGCGCTGCGCATCGCGAACGACAGCGAGTACGGCCTCGCCGGTTCGGTGTGGACGGCCGACATCGACAAGGGCATGGAGTTCGGCCGCCGCGTACGCGCCGGCACGTTCGGCGTGAACCAGTACACGATGGACTTCATCGCCCCGTTCGGCGGCTACAAGGCGTCGGGCATCGGTCGCGAGTTCGGCCGCGAGGGCCTCGAGGAGTACCTCGAGCTGAAGTCGATCGTCGCGCCGCCCGCCGGCTGATCCCACCAACGTCGACATGACCGACGTCGCGTCGTACGGGTCGGAGCTGATCTACGACCCGTACGACTACGCGATCGACGCGGATCCGCATCCGATCTGGAAGCGGATGCGCGACGGCGCGCCCGTCTACTGGAACGAGCAGTACCGCTTCTTCGCGCTGAGCCGCTTCGACGACGTGTACGACGCGTCGCGCGACGTCGAGACGTTCTCGTCGGCGCGCGGCACGGTGCTGGAGCTCATCGACCGACCGATCGACACGTTCGCGCCGATGATCTTCCAGGACCCGCCGTACCACACGCTGTTGCGCGCGCTCGTCTCGCGCGCGTTCACGCCGCGGCGCGTCGCCGCGCTCGAGGCTCGCATCCGCGACCTCGTCGCGCTGTACCTCGACCCCCTCGTCGGCGCGGGCAGCTTCGACTACGTGCAGGAGTTCGCGGCGAAGCTGCCGGCGATGGTGATCGGGTCACTGCTCGGCGTGCCCGAAGGCGATCAGGACATGGTCCGGCAGCAGACCGACGCGATGCTCCACATCGAGCCGGGGGAGACGCTGTCGAGCAACCAAGGCGTGATCGATCTCTACAGCTACTGGCTCGAGATCATCAACGCGCGCCGCTCCGACGCCGATCCGCCCGACGACATGATCACCGCGCTGCTCCGGTCGGAGATGGTCGAGAACGGCGAGCCGCGCCGGCTCGACGACATGGAGCTGCTCGCGTTCATCGGTCTGCTCTCGGGTGCCGGCAACGAGACGGTCGCGCGCCTGCTCAGCTGGGCGTCGGTGCTGCTCGCGCGCAACCCCGACCAGCGCGCGCTGCTCGTCGGTGACCCGAGCCTGCTGCCGAACGCGATCGAGGAGCTGCTGCGCTACGAGGCGCCGTCGCCGATCCAGGCCCGCTGGGTGACGCGGCCGGTCGAGCTGCACGGCGTCGCGATCCCCGCCGATTGCAAGATCGCGCTGCTCACGGGCAGCGCCGGTCGCGACGAGCGCGAGTACCCCGACGCCGACCGCTTCGACGTGCGCCGCGCGTTCAGCCGCCACGCGTCGTTCGGCTACGGCCCGCACTTCTGTCTCGGCGCCGCGCTCGCGCGGTTGGAAGCGCGCGTCGCGCTCGAGGAGACGCTGAAGCGGTTCCCCGCCTGGGACATCGACGAGGACGGTCTCCGCTGGGTGCACACCAGCACCGTCCGCGGCTACGAAGTCGTGCCCTTCACGCCCACGGCTCCGTAGTGGTACTGCGTTGCCGGCATATCGCCGGGCAACGCAGTACCACTAACGGGCGGTGAGGTCGCGTTCGACGCCGTCGAGGAGACGGGCGAGGTTGCGGTCGAAGCGGGCGTCGTCGTGCGCGTGGCCCTCGATCTGCGCCCACAGCTGTTCGAGGCCGTGCTCGTCGATCATCCTCTGGAGCGCCGGGTACTCACCCGTTGCCACGAGCTCCTTGACGTACTCGATCATCTCGGAGTCGTCGTCGACGTCGTGGAACGAGCTGCGTTCGTGCGTGCAGAAGCCGAACACGTACTCGTCGACGACGGTGAGGACGTCGAGCTTGTCGGCGAGCGAACCGGGAACCGAAGCGACGGCTTGCAGCGACTGGTCGAAGTGCCGCACCGCGTTGGGACCGACCGACGGTTCGTCGGCGATGTCGAACATCCACGAGTGCTTGCGCAGCGCATCGCGTGAACGCCGCGCGATCACGGTGATCGCATCGCGCCAGTGCGCAGGGAGGGGCGCGTCGTCGGGCACGACGATCTCGGCCATGATCGCGTCGTTCACGAGCGCGAAGAGCTCGTCCTTCGTGCGCACGTAGTGATACAGCGTCATGGTTCCCGCGCCGAGCTCCGACGCGACGCGCCGCATCGACACCGCGTCGAGTCCGTCGCTGTCGGCGATGCGCAACGCGACCTCGGCGATGTCGGCGCGCGTGAAGCGCGACTGACGGCGACCGGGCTCGGCGCGCTTCCAGACGTCGAGCGCGTCGAGACCTTCGGTGAGCTTGTCGAGACGCTCCGCGTGTCGTGCGGCCTTCGCCACGATCTTGTCGGTCTGGCGTTGGGTCTGTTCGGCGATCTTCTCGCTCACCGTGTCGACGACGAACTGCCGCAGCGCGTCGCTCAGCACTTCGTCGTTCTGCTCCGCTGCGGGTGCCCGCAGCGGACGGGGCCGCGGCCGGCGGCGGGGATTTTCGGTTGCCACGTCGTACAGCGTACTGCTAAAGTTCATCGTACGACGTACCGGGTCTCGGTACACCCTACGAAACCCCCCGAAAGGCCGCTCATGTCCACCCACCGCCCTGATGACGCCGGGGTGCGCGCCGAAGGACTCGGCAAGCGCTTCGGCGACCTCTGGGCCCTGCGGGACCTCGACCTCGAGGTGCCCCGGGGCTCGGTTCTCGGCCTGCTCGGCCACAACGGCGCCGGCAAGACCACCGCGCTGCGGATCCTCACCACGATCTCGTCGCCCAGCGAGGGCCGGGCGAGCGTCGCCGGCTTCGACGTCGTCGCCGAGTCCGCGGCCGTGCGCAGCCGCATCGGCGTCGCGAACCAGGAGGCGACCGTCGACGGGTTGCTCAGCGCCCGGCTGAACCTCGAGATGATCGGCCGGCTCCATCACCTGTCGAAGCGCGAATCCCGACAGCGCGCCGACGAGCTGCTCGAGCTGCTCAACCTGAGCGGCGAGGCGACGAAGCTCGTGAAGACGTTCTCGGGTGGCATGCGCCGGCGCCTCGACCTCGCGGCCAGCCTCGTCGCCCGGCCGCAGGTCCTCTTCCTCGACGAGCCGACGACCGGACTCGACCCCATCGGCCGCGGTGACCTCTGGCACCTGCTGCGCGAGCTCGTCCGCGACGGCACGACGCTCATCCTCACGACGCAGTACCTCGAAGAGGCCGACCGGCTCGCCGACGACATCGTCGTGCTCGATCGTGGGCGCGCCGTCGCGCACGGCACGCCCGACGAGCTGAAGGCCCGCATCGGCAACGACCGCGTCGACGTGAAGGTGTCGGCGTCGTCGGAGCTCGTCGCCGCGGCGGGCGCGCTGGCGCGCTTCGCGGCCAACGACCCGACGTTCGACGAGGACGTGCTCATCGTCACCGCGCCGATCAACGAGGGCACGCGCATCATCGACGTCGTGCGCGCGCTCGACGACGCGGGTATCGACGCCGTCGATCTGAACCGCCGGCAGGCGAGCCTCGACGACGTCTTCCTCACGCTCACCGGCTCCGGCCGCTCCCGTACCCCCGCAGAGGTGCCGGCATGACCACCACGCTCGTTCCCGAAGAAGTGCTCGCGCCGGAGACGCGCGATCTCGACCGTCAGTACCAGGCGGGCTGGCGCACGACGTGGCGCGACTCGCTCGTGTTCGCGCGCCGCAACCTCGAGCACATCCGGCAGATCCCCGAGAAGCTGCTCGACGTCACCGCACAGCCGCTCATGTTCGTGCTGCTGTTCGCGTACGTGTTCGGCGGCGCGATCGCGGTGAAGGGCGGCAACTACCGCGAGTACCTGATCGGCGGGATCCTGATCCAGTCGCTCACGTTCGGTCTCGTCGGTCCGGCTACTTCGATCGCGACCGACCTCACGGAAGGCGTGATCGACCGGTTTCGTTCACTCCCGGCGACGCGCATGGCGTACCTGCTCGGTCACTACCTCGCCGAGCTCGCGGGCCTCGCGCTGTCGATCGTCGTGCTGCTCGGTGCCGGTCTGCTGGTCGGCTGGCGTCCGCACACGAGCGTGCCGGAGTTCCTCGGCGCGATCGTGCTGTTGCTCGCGTTCGCGTCGGCGATGGTGTGGGTCGGCACGTGGATCGGGTTGATGGTGCGCTCACCCGACGCGGTGATGGGCGTCGCGTTCATGCTCGTGTTCCCGCTCACGTTCCTCAGCAGCGCGTTCGTGCCGATCAACACGCTGCCGAACGTGTTGCAGTGGATCGCGACGATCAACCCGATGAGCGTGCTCGTCGCGGCGACCCGCACGCTGTTCGGCAACCCGCTCGCTCCGGTGACGAAGCACATGTGGCCGATCGATCACCCGGTGCCCGCCGCGATCCTCTACTGCGCGGTCGTGCTCGCGATCGCCGTGCCCGGCGCGCTCCACCGCTACCGCGCCCGCACCTCCGACTGATCGCCGCCTGTGCCAGCTGGTCGCGCTCGCGGGAGCGAGCGCGACCGACAAGCTCAGTCGACGAGCTCGGGGTAGTAGTTCTCGGCGCCGATCTGCTTGACGTCCTCGAACCAGGAGCCGTCGTACGCGTCGGTGTGACCCTGGCGGACGGGGTCCTCGAAGTTCCAGGCCTGGCGCTTGTACGTCCAGTTCGACGGATAGAGGCGATGCGCCTCGCGCCAGTGGACGATCGCGCCGGCGTGGTCGCCATGGCGATGCAGGTGCTGGCCGAGGTCGAACTCGGCGGCGGCGCGCGCTTCGTCCATCGAACGCGGTTGCGAACGCGCGATCACCTCGTCGGGCGTGTGCGCGTACGTGCTCGCCGCGCCCCGCTCGGCCCAGTCGCGCACCATCGCGACGTAGCGCTCGGGCTCGCTGCGAATCTTGCGCGCCTCGCGCAGCACGTCGGCGATATCGGGCGGCACCGTTGACAGGTCGATCGTTCGGAACGACTCCAGCGCCTCGTTCGCGCCCGGAGATGCGGGTTCGGCAGGCCGCACGATCGTGCCGTCCTCGTCGATCCACAACGCGTTCGGCACGTTCACGACACCGAACTTCTCGTCGATCACGTGCGCGGAGTCGATGAGCGACGGGTGCTCGGGTTGCGCGGCCTCGATGAACGGCCGGGCCGCCTCAGCGTCGACGTCGAGCGCGACGGTGACGATCTCCACACCCTTCGGGTGCAACTCGGTGCGCAGGGCCTGCCACCCGGGCAGGTCGAAGCGGCAGCCTCACCAGGACGACCAGGCGAGGAGCACCACCTTCTTGCCGCGCAGGCTCGAGAGCCGGAACGGCCGGCCGTTCGCGTCGGGCAGCTCGAGCTCGGGTGCGACCGCGGTCGTGAGCGCCCGACCGGTGAGCGCCGTCTCGGGACCGAGCGCCGTGAGGCCGCGCTCGGCGTCGGTGACGATCGGCATGCCGAGTCGTTCGGCGACGACGCGAACGTCGACGCGACCGTCGCCCGTGCGCGCGTCGTCGGGCAGCGGCACGCAGACCTGTGCCTGCCGGCCGCCCTTGCACGCGCCCTCGGGCTTCAGCGCCCACCCGGTCCCGGCCTCGAACGTGGAGGCGTCGACTGCGAGCTCGGTGAGGATCACGGTCGGAGGCTACGCGCGCCCTGCTCAGCGCGCCTGGTCGCAGGGGTCGCTCGTCGCGGCACGGTGCTTCGGCTGGGGTTCGGCGCCGAACGCTCGCCTGCTCAGTAGCGCAGGTCGGTGACGACCGCGAAGTGGTCGGAGCCGAACATGCCGTCGACGGGCTCGTCGCCGGCGAGCCCGGTCGCGAGCGGTTGCCCGCACCCGTGGAGCTTCGGTGCGCCGAGGAGGATGTGGTCGATGCGGCGGTCGAGGTCGAGGCTCGCGGCGGCGAACGGATTCACGTTCGACCAGGTCGCGCCGCGACCCTCCTTGCCCGCGGCCTCCCACGCGTCGCGGAACACGACGCCCGGTACCGCGGCCGTGCGTTGTCCGGTGAGCATGCGCAGCTCGTCGCTGTCGGGGCCGGCGTTGAGATCGCCGAGGAGCACGGCCGGGAACGATCGCGGTCGTCGCTCGCGAACCAAGCGACAGATCGCGGCCGCCTGCTCCTGACGGATCGCGCTGTGGTCGGCGCGCCAGCTCAGGTGCGCGCAGTAGATCTGGATCGGACCGCGCGGCCCGTCGACCTCGGCGAGCACGACGAGCCGCTCCTCGCCTTCCTCGTCGATGAAGTCACCGGCGACGCGGGGGAGCGTGTGCACCTCGTGCGCGCGGATCGGCCAGCGGGCGAGCACCGCATTGCCCGAGCGCGCGCCGTCACGTTCGAGGTTGGCGGCGTACACGACACCCTCGTAGCCGAGCGCGGCCGCGAGCTCCGCGGCTTGGCTGCGCGTGTCGTCTTCCCACACCTCTTGGAGCCCGACGATGTCGGCGTCGACGCGTCGCAGGGTCTCGGTGATCGCGGCGAGCCGCGCCTCCCACGGCCCGTAGCGGCCCCACACGTTCCAGGTCGCGACGCGCACGGTTGTGTCGACGAGCCGTCCGTAGCCGGCGTCGTATTCGATGGCCATCGGAGGATCATGCCGCGCGGTGATCCGAGACGCCGCGCCACGGCGAAGACCGCGCGACAAGCCGTCGGATCACGCGAAGGGGAACGCCGTGGAAGGTCTCGAGATGCTGCAGCCGGTTCTCGGAGCGCGCTCGCGGCGTTCGCGCGGCCCGGCGCGATGGGCAAGACGGTGAAGCTTCCGTTCGGCGAGATGCCGGCGACGATCGCGCTGAACATCGCGAACTTCGACGTCGCCACGCACGCGTCGACCTCGCACGGGCGACCGGTCAGGAAGTCTCCGACACTCAGCTGCTCGAGGATGCGCTGGTGCTCGCGCGCCAGATGCTCTCATCCGAGCTGCGCGCGCCGGGCGTCTTCGGCGCCGAGCAGCCGTGCGCGGCGGACGCGCCGGTCGACGATCGGCTGCTTGCTGACGGGCAGGGTCATGGACGGGACGGGCTGCGTTTGGTAAGACTGCGCCGCACTCGAGCGGGTGGGGCGGGCTCATTCGCGGGTACCAGTGGAGGGCGCCTCGTGTCCCGATCATCTCGTTTCGTCGCGTGCGCGGCCGCGTTCGCGACATTCGCCTCGTTGGCGTTCGCGGCCAACGCGAGCGCAGCACCGGCGGCCGTGCGAAGGATCACGATCAAGCACGCTCGCTTGGACTGGGCGCCTCCGCGCTCGGCGGCGCAGGTCAACGCGATCAAGGCTGCGAGCGCCAAGGCGTCGATCCCGCTGTGGACGAACAGCGTCAAGGACGGGACGTCGACCTTCACCTACACGATGGTCGGCAAGGACCCGTCGATCCACCAGGCGACGCCGAGCACGACGGTGAAGACGGTGTTGGTGCCGCTCCGGATCCACCTCACCAACGGCGACGTGTTCGACCCGTCCGCCGCGAACAGCTGCGACTCCGCGACCGCGCTCTCGCGCACGCAGAAGTCGCCCGTGTTCGTCGCTCAGAACTGGTCCGCGAGCCAGGGCGTGCCGCTCGGCAAGGCGACGTACGACGACGCCTTCCAGCGTGAGGAGTTCTACAAGTTCACGAAGCCGGGCGCGATCAACCCCGGCTACCACGTGAAGCTGCCGCTCACGACGATGCCGACGGTGACGGTCAACGTCCCCGCGGCCGACTCGGCCGAAGGGACGGCGCCCTGCGCGAACGGCAAGCTCGGCGCGATGGAGATCAGCTGGTTCGAGAATCTGGTGAAGAACACGCTGATCCCGAACATCCCGAACGCGACCACGGTGTTCCCGCTGTTCCTGCTCGAGAACGTCGTGATGTACCAGGGCACGCCGTCGAACTGCTGCGTTCTCGGCTTCCACGACACCTTCACGAACGGCGGAAAGTTCCAGACCTTCGGCGTGGCGAACTACGACAACACCGGCGACTTCAGCGGCACCGCCGACGTCTCGGCGCTCACGCACGAAGTCTCCGAGTGGATGAACGACCCGAACGTCGTGAACCCGACGAAGCCGTGGGGCCACATCGGTCAGGTGAGCGGCTGCCAGGCGAACCTCGAAACCGGCGACCCGCTGAGTGGCACGATCATCTCGGACACGATCAACGGGAAGACCTACCACCTGCAGGAGCTGGCGTTCTTCAGCTGGTTCTACCACCAGAAGCCGAGCATCGGCGCCAACGGCTGGTACTCGAGCGGGGGCACGTTCCGCACGCCCGCGAAGAAGTGCTCCTGACGTAGGCGAGCTCCGAATCGCGAACGGCCCCGTCTCCGGACGGGGCCGTTTTCGCGTCTACTTGTCGACGACGTACCAGCCGACCATGCCGCCCGCGAAGTGGTCGACCACGTGGCAGTGGTAGAGCCACTCGCCCGGGTTGTTCTCCGTGTACTCGATGTCGAGCGTTGTCGACGGGCCGAGGATCTCGCTGTCGACGTTGCGGATGCCGTTGTTCCATCGGTGCCCGTGAAGATGGAACGCGTGGAACTCGGCGCCGAGCGCGGCGATGCGCCAGCGCACGCGGTCGCCGACCTTCACGTGGATCTCCGGCGTGTTCGGGATGAACGCGCGACCGTTGAAGCAGTCGAAGTCCTGCGAGAGCGCGGGCACGTCGGATTGGTACATGTCGTGCATGAAGAGCACGATCTCGCGGTCGACGGGCTTGGTGTGCCGGTCGGTGATCACGATCGTGCCGATGAGGCCGAGCTGGGCGCCGAGCTCCATCGTGCCCATGCCGCCGTCGTCGTCCATCGTCGTGCCGTTGGGCATGATCATGCGCGGCGTCGAGTGGTCGTGGTACGGCCACGTGCCCACCGAGTCGGGCGGAACCGTGTACTCGTAGGTGTAGTGATGGCCCGGCGCGATCGCGACGCCGGGCGCGTCGAGATGCACATAGGTCCATGCGCCGTCACTCGCGGGCGTGTACATCCACCCGTGGGAGTGCAGCGAGTGCGGCCAGCCGTAATGCGTGTCGGCGTTGCGCAGGTGCACGCGCACCTTGTCGCCCACCGCGGCGCGCAGGGTCGGGCCGGGGATGCCGTCGTTCGCGCCGATGTCGTCGTTGCCCGGCAGCACCTTGCCCCATCCGGGTGTGTAGGCGCGGTACCCGAGCGCCCAGAACTGGCTGCCGAGCACGTGCGTGCCCATCATGTCGTTCCGACCGCTCGGTGCGAGGTCGTGCAGGAACGACTCGGCCTGCAGCCAGTACTCACGCAGTTGCGGCGTGTTCGAGAGCGCCGGCGGTGGGCCCATGAACTGCGCGGCGGCGCCCGACGGCTTGCCGCCGGCCGCCGCGAGCTGGGTGACGCCGCTGCCGAGCAGCGTGCCCGCCGCGCCGCCGGCCGCGAGGCCGAGCAGCAGCCGCCGGCGGGTGAACCCACCCTTTGTGTCGCGCGCGTCTTCGTCGTCGCGCGTGTCGTCGTGCTCGTGGCCGCCCACCCATGTCTCCTCTCGCCCGCTGCCCCGTGCAGTGTGCCCGCGAGTCAGGCCCGCGGTCGACTACTCGGCTGCGACGATTTCGGCCGCGACGCGCTTGCCCGAGCGGATCGCGCCGTCGATCGTGCCGTGCGACGTGGTCGCGGTCTCGGTGCCCGCCCAGTGCACGCGTCCGACGGGCGCGCGCAGCGCCGCGCCGAACTGCGTCATCACGCCGGGCGGAAGGTGCGCGAGATAGCAACCCTCGGTCCAGCGCTCACGCGACCAGTCGTGCTCCTCGTAGTAACGCGGCGCCGACGCCTTGCGACCGAAACGCTCGACCAGTGCGGCGAGCACGAACTGCCGGCGCTGCGCGTCGACGTAGGTCGACAGCGTGTTCGCGCGCGGACCGAACGCGAACGCGGCGATGACACCGGGCGCGCCGGTCTCGGGCGACGCGTCGAGCGTGAGCTCCACCAATGAATCCGGCGCGACGGTCTGCCCGGACAGGCCGTCGGCACGCCAGAACGGCTCGTCGTACACGGCCGCGATCTTGATGATCGATCCTGCGGGCGTGCGCTGCGTGAGCAGTGTGCGCGCGTTCGGCAGCATCGGCTCGTAGTGGATGCGTCCCGCGAGCGCGGGCGGAATCGCGACCACGACGCGTTCGGCGCGGATCTCGAGGCCGTCGCCCCAGACCGTGACGCCGTGCTGGTCCTGCTCGATCTCGCGCGCCGGCGTCTCGAGCAGCAGCGCGTCACCGAGCGCGTCGGCGAGACGCTCCGCGATGAGCTGCGCGCCGCCGCTGATGCGGTCCTGCTGGTAGCCGCCTTCGACGCCGACGAGCTTGTTGAGTCCGCCCGCGGAGCGGATGAGGTACAGCGTGTGCAGCAGCGAGACCTCGGACGGCTCCGACGTCCAGAGTCCTCGCAGTACCGACGCGACGAGGTCGCGCGCGTCCTTGCTCGCGATGTTGACCTTCGAGTCGATCCACGTGCCCGCGCTCTGACCGTCCCACAGTGCGGCGTTCGGCGCGTTCCACGGGTCCTCGAGCGGCACCTGCTTGGCCATCTTGTCGAGTCGCGAGATCGCGAGGCCGAGGCTCGCGAGCGCGATCGGGTTGATGTTCGGGTAGTTGCCGCTGTAGCGCTTCGTGCCGCCCGGCGAGACGAGCACCGTCTCGCCCTTCGACCACGTCGGATACGTGCCGACGCCGACCTCCTTCGCGAGCGCGTACACCGCGTCCTGGCCGGGTCCGATCCACGCGCCGCCGACGTCGATCGGTGTGCCGTCCTCCGTCGCGCGGGTCCACACCCGACCGCCGACCCGGTCGCGCGCCTCCATCACGACGACGCTCGCGCCTTCGGCGATCAGGTCGCGCGCCGCGGTCAGCCCGGCGTAGCCGGCGCCGACGACGACCACGTCGGCATCTCTGTCCGCCACGAACTGCTCCTCTCGACCTGCTCCTCTCGACCGCGCGCCCGCGCGACGCTACCGGTCGGTTCTTTCTCGTCGCACTCCGACCGCTACCGGTAGAAGCCGGGGCTGGTCGCGCCGTCGGGCGTGCCGTCGAGCGGGACCCGCAGCTCCTCGACCGTCGGTCCGACGTTCTTCGCGATCGGTGCGAGGACGTCGAGGTCGAAGCCGTAGACCTTCGCCGCGTTGCGCCCGAGCACCGTCTGCAAGTCGTCGGCCGACCAGTCGTGGAAGCCGAGCCGCAGCAGCTCGCGCGAGAACGGCGTCGAGCCTTCGTGGTGCGGGTAGTCGCTGCCCCACATCATGTTGTCGATGCCGAGCTTCCTCATGCCCTTCGCCTCGATGGCTCCGGGGAAGCTCACGCCGACGTAGCAGTTCTGCTTGAAGTACTCGCTCGGCGGGCGCGGCAGCCGGTTGTCCTTGTCGAACTTCAGCTCGCCGATGCGGCCGAACGCCATCTGCGCGTGGAATCCGTCGAGCATGCGCAGCATCTCGACCAGCCACGAGCAGCCCGACTCGGTCATCACGAACGTGAGGTTCGGGAAGCGCTCGAAGACGCCGGCCATCATCACCTGCCAGAACGCGCGGTGCGCGAACCAGCCGGTCTCGATGAGCCACATCGCACCCGACGCGGGCGCGTCGCCGTAGTCGGGGTGACCGCTGCCCGAGTGGTAGTTCACGGGCATCCCGAGCTCCTCGCAGACCCGCCAGAACGGGTCGTACTCGGGCCGGAAGTAGGGGAGCAGCTCGGTGTCGTCGGGAACGCCGGGGATCAGCACCCCGCCGCGCAGCCCGTGCTCGTGGGCCCAGCGCACCTCCGCGATCGCGGCGTCGATGTCGTTCACGAAGACCTGCGCGATGCCGGCGCGGCGCTGCGGCTGCTGCGAGCACCAGTCGGCGAGCCAGCGGTTGTGTGACCGCAGACCGGCCCAGCGCAGCTCGAGGTCGTCCTTCGTCGGCGGGCGGGCGACGAGCGCACCGGTGGGGAAGAACGGCGGCACCGTGTTCGGGAAGATGATCTCGGCGACCGTGCCGTCGGCTTCGAGATCGCGGTTTCTGCGATCGGTGTCCCAGTTGCGACTGCGGCTGCTGCCCTGCAGGTCGCGGAACGGGTTCGAGTACTTCCCGCGCCACGCGTCGTACGACTCGGTGTACTTCGCGTCGAGGTACTCGCGGTACTGGTCCATCGAGCCGCCGGCGTGGCAGTCGGCGGAGACGACGACGTAGCGGTCGGGCAGTGGACCGCCGGTCGCGTCGCGGTCCTGCGTGCTCGTTGTCTTCGTTGCTGCGCTCACAAACCTGACGCTAGCGTCAGCAACTCATGACGGGCGAAAGCGGCGGACGCCGAGGAGCGAGCGAATGAGCGCCGACGTTCTGGACATCTGGGTCAACCTCGTGACGCCGAAGTCGGCGGCGCAGTTCCTCGGGCAAGAGGAGAACGCGCACATCCCCGGCTACCTCGGCGGCGACGGCAGCGAGGGGGTCGGCGTCGAGGCGTTGCTCCGGGTGATGGACGAGCAGGGCGTGGCCACCGGCGTGCTCACGACCGGCCTCGTCAAGGGCGGGCCGGAGGCGATGTTCGAGGTCGCCGACGCGCACCCCGGCCGCTTCCTCGTGTGCGCGGTGGTGAGCGACCGCCTGCGTCCGACGCGCGACGTGAAGCGCATTCGCGGGCTCGCCGAGCACCCGCGTTTCGCGATGGTGCGCGTCACACCGCTCGCGACGCAGGTGCCGATCAACGACGCGCGCCACTACCCGATCTACCAGGTGTGCGAGGAGCTCGGGATCCCGGTCGGCATCAACGTCGGCGTGCCCGGACCGCGGGTGCGTTCGAGCGTGCAGCACCCGCAGCTGCTCGAAGACGTGCTGATCGACTTTCCGGATCTCGTCGTCATCGGCGCGCACATGGGCCACCCCTACGAAGAGCTGCTCATGAACTACATGCGCAAGTGGCCGAACCTGTACCTCTCGTGCACCGCGTACGCGCCGAAGTACTTCGACCCCGGCCTCGTGAAGTTCATGAGCACCAAGGCGTTCCGCGGCCGGATGATCTGGGGGAGCGACGAGCCGTGGTTCCCCATGCGGCGCTCCCTCGCGGAGGCGCGGGAGCTGCCGCTCGACGAGGAGGCGTTGGCGCTCTTCCTCGGAGGTGCCGCCCGCCGGCTGCTGGATCGCACCGCGAAGTAGGTGTCGCAGGAACGGGCGGATCGCTCTGCGGCCGCCCGAGTAGCGAGGGGAAGGAAGCGTGGGGCACGCCGTTGTGCCCGCAGCTTCGCCGTCCCTGGCGGAGTGTCACGCGGGGCGAGGCGGGGGACGAGCTCCGCCGGTGGCGGCTCCGGCGTCTCGCTCGGTGGAGTGAAGTGCGGATCGGGACATCAGCGACCTCCCTTTCGTTTTCGTGAGGTCATCGTGCACCCGACTCGTTGCCGAAGGGTCGCGTGCGTGCGACCGTTCGGCGTCGGATCGCTGAGCGCTGTCTGTCGCGCTCAGACGCGAGCGAAGAAGGCGACGAGCTCGCTCGCGACCGCGTCGACATGCGTGAAGATGCCGAGGTGGCTCGAGCTCGGGATCTCCGCGTAGCGCGCGCCGGGGATCTGCGCGGTGGCGGCGCGCGCGTGCGCGGGCGGTGAGTCGACGTCGTGCTCGAACGCGAGCACAAGGCAGGGCACGCTGATGTCGGGCCAGACGCGCGTGCGCTCGAGGTCGAGTGACCACGCGAGGCACGCCTCGTAGTGACCGAGCCGGCCGGGGTTCGCGAGCGGCGGCTGATCACCGATCATCGACAGCCACGCGCCGACGATCGCGTCGTCCTGGAGGTCGAAGTTCGGCAGGTAGCGCAGCGTCTCGCACGCGAAGAAGAGGCGCGGCAGCTCGACGTCGAGGCGCGCAAGATCGCGCTCGACGGTCGTGATCGCCTTCTCCCACTCGGTCGCGACATTGCAGCTGCCCATGAGCGCGGCGGCGCGGACCCGCTCGGGATGACGGGCGGCGAGCGTCTCCGCGATCCAGCCACCCATCGAATGTCCGGCGACGCGCACGCGCTCGAGCTCCAGGTGATCGAGGAGCCCGACGAGGTCGTCGACCATCTGCCCGACCGAATACGGCGCCGGCGGTGCCGACGACGGCGGCACACCGCGGTTGTCGTACGTGATGACGCGGTAGCCGGCGGCGACGAGCGCGGGACCGATACCGATGCGGAACGCGAGCGCGGGCTGCGTGCAGCCGCACACGAGCACGATCGGATCACCGTCGCCTTCGATCTCGTAGTCGATCGTGACGTCGGGAAGCTCGACCTTCGGCATCAGAACGCGATCTCCGATCCGATGCCGCCCGCTCGCGCGGCATCTACGACGAGCTGCGCGGCGGCGAGGTCCTCCGCCGCGACTCCGACGGACTTGTACAGCGTGATCTGGTCGGCGCTCGTGCGGCCGGGACGCGTGCCCGCGACGAGCTCACCGACCTCGGCGTGGATGTGATCGGCGGTGATCACACCGTCGCGGATCGCCCAGAGCAGCTCGTTCGCGCCCGCGGGCACCGGCGCGAGCACGGCCGCGCGTGATTCGACGACGACGATCGCGTGGCGCACGGTGTCGGCGTCGACCTCGCGTCCCGCGGTGTTGAAGCCGACCGAGCTCACGTGCACGCCGGGACGCAACCATTCGCGCCGCACGACGGGGTCGGGCGAGTGCGTGGTCGCGCACACGATGTCGGCGCCCGTGATCGCCGTCGCGAGATCAGTGGTCGTGGTGATCGCGAGATCGAGCCCGTCGAGCCGGTCGAGCCGGTCGAGCTCACGCGCGAGCGCGGTCGCACGGGGTGCGGAGCGGCCGGCGATTCGCAGCTCGCGCAGGTTCGGGCAGACGCGCGGGATCGCATCGGCGTGGGCGCGCGCCTGCACTCCGGTCCCGAGGATCGTCAGGACGGTCGCGTCGGCACGCGCGAGGTGCTGCGCGGCCACGGCCGAAGCGGCGGCGGTGCGCGCCGCGGTGATCGCGGTGCCGTCGACCAGCGCGATCGGTGTGCCGGTGCGCGGGTCGCAGAGCACGACGACGGCTTGATGTGTCGGCGCATCGACGTTCTCCGGGAAGACCGCCACGAGCTTGGCGCCGAGTGCGCCCAGCTCGGGGAACGAACCCGGCATCGCCGCCAGCAGCCCGCCGGACGGGGTCTCGGCCGCGATCCTCGGCGGCATCGACGGCGAGCCGACGCTGAGCTCCCGCAACGCCGCCGCCACCGCGTCGCGCAGCGCGTCGAGATCGAGGACCGACTCGACGTCGGCGCGGGTCAGGACGAGCATCGGCTGACGCCGGGCGAGCTTCTCGCCGGGACGGGTGGGTCGCTTCGCGACGCCGCCGGATTCGGGCCCGAGTCGAGGGCTGAGGTGTCAGGAGCAGCGAGCGCGACCATCAGCCCAGCACGCGCGCGAGCGTCGCGGTCGCGACGTTGCGACCGGTCAGCACGATCGCGACCGGTCCGTCGGCAAGGGGGACACGGCCCGTCGCCACCGCAGCGGCGGCGACCGCGGCCGACCCTTCGACGACGACGCCGTGCTCGCGCACGAGCAACCGCATCGCGTCGGCGATCTCGTCTTCCGACACGGTCACGACGTCGGTGATGTCGCGGCGCACGAGGTCGAACGTGACCGAGCCCGGTTCGAGGTTGCCGGCGAGTCCATCGGCGAGCGTCGCGCCGACGGCAACCGTCACCGGGTGCCCCGCGTCGAGCGCGCTGCGGAACGCGGGCGACTGCGACGCCTCGGCCGCGATCACACGCGTCGACGTGCCGTGCGTCGCGAGACCGAGCCCCGACGCGAGCCCGCCGCCACCGATCGGCGTCACGATCGTCGCGAGCGCGGGGATCTGCGCACGCAGCTCGAGCGCGATCGTGCCCTGACCCGCGATCACATCGGGATCGTTGTAGGGCGACACGAACAACGCACCCGCGTCGGCGAGCGCGAGCGCGTGGCGTTCCGCGTCGTCGTAGGAGTCGCCGTGCCGCACGAGGGTGATCGGGAAGCGTTCGAGCGCCGCGAGCTTGGCGGGCGAGGCCTTCTCGGGCACGACGATCGTCGCCTGCGCGCCGAGCCGTGAGGCCGCGAACGCGACACCGAGCCCGTGGTTGCCGGCCGACGCGGTGACGATCGGTCGGTCGGGCTCCCGCTCGACCGCGGCACCGACGGCCACGAGCGCGCCGCGCACCTTGAACGAGCCGGTCGGCTGGAGCGTCTCGAGCTTGAGCCACACGTCGGCGCCGAGCGCCGGCGCGGGAACCACGGGAGTGACCGCCAGGTGCTGGCGCACCACCTCGAGCGCGCGTGTGATCGCGCTCGCGTCGGGTACTCGGACGGTCCGCACGGGAACAGTCTGCCCGGGCCGCCTTCGGGCCCGCCCGATTGCCGCCGTTCGCGCCCGGCGCTGGGGTTCACTGGTCCCGCGGTGGACGACGAGAGGAAGATTCGTGGCCATCAAGCTCGACCCGAACGTCACGCACAACCCGGTGATCGTCGAGCACAGGGAACGGCGTTACGCCAACATCCAGCTGCGCGTCGCCGACGCGATCACTTCCTTCGCGGGATCGATGAACTTCGTCTACATCCACGCGATCGTGTTCGCGGTCTGGATGATCTTCGTCGAGAAGAACCCGTGGCCGAAGCTCACCCTCGTCGTCTCGCTCGAGGCGATCTTCCTCTCGACCTTCGTCATGATCGGGCAGAACCGTGCTGCGGAGTTCCAGCAGGCGAAGGCCGACCGTGACTTCACCGAGCAGGAGCAGGAGCTCAAGACGAACACCGACCTCACCCGCGAGATCCACGAGCTGACGAAGGCCGTGCACGCGAAGGTGCTCGGCCAGTCGTGATCGACCTCACCGGCACCGGGCTCACGGCGGACGCCGTCGTCGCGGTCGCGCGGCACGACGAACCGGTGCGGCTCGCGTCGTCGGCGCGCGGCGAGATGGAGACGAGCGCGGCCCTCGTCGACGCGCACGCGCGTTCCGACGAGCCCGTGTACGGCGTGTCGACCGGCTTCGGCTCGCTCGCGAACACGGTGATCCCGCCCGAGCGGCGCGAGGAGCTCCAGCGCGCGCTCATCCGCTCGCACGCGGCCGGGATGGGACCGCCGGTCGAACGCGAAGTGGTGCGGGCGATGATGCTGCTGCGCGCGCGCACGCTCGCGATGGCGTACTCCGGCGCCCGTCCGCTGCTCGTCGACACACTGCTGGAACTGTTGAACCGCGGGCTCACGCCGATCGTGCCCGAGCACGGATCGCTCGGCGCCAGCGGCGACCTCGCGCCGCTCGCGCACGTCGCGCTCGTGCTCATCGGGGAGGGCGAGGTCGTCGACCGCGACGGCCACATCGTCGAGGCCGCGCGCGCGGGGTTCGAACCGGTGACGTTGCTCGCCAAGGAAGGGCTCGCGCTCGTCAACGGCACCGACGGCATCCTCGGCATGCTCCTGCTCGCGCTGCACGATCTCGACGACCTGTTGCGCGTCGCCGACATCGCGTGCGCGATGACGGTCGAGGCGCTGCTCGGCACCGATCGCGCGTTCGCCGATGATCTCCAGCAGCTGCGGCCGCAGCCGGGTCAGCGCGCGAGCGCGGCCAACCTGCGCGCGCTGCTCGGCGGGTCCGCGATCGTCATGAGTCACCGCGTCGGCGACCTGCGGGTGCAGGACGCGTACTCGTTGCGGTGCGCGCCGCAGGTGCACGGCGCGGCGCGCGACACCGTCGACCACGCTCGGCGCGTCGCCGGCGCGGAGCTCGTCTCGGCGATCGACAACCCGATGGTGCTGCCCGACGGTCGCATCGAGTCGTGTGGCAACTTCCACGGCGCGCCGCTCGGGTTCGCATGCGACTTCCTCGCGATCGCGGCGGCCGAGGTCGGCGCGATCGCGGAACGCCGGGTCGACCGGCTCCTCGACGCGACGCGCTCGCAGGGGCTCCCACCGTTCCTCGCGCCCGACGCGGGCGTGAACTCCGGGATGATGATCGGCCAGTACACGATGGCGGCGATGGTCGCCGAGAACCGGCGGCTCGCGGCGCCCGCGAGCGTCGACTCGCTGCCGACGAGCGCGATGCAGGAAGACCACGTCTCGATGGCGTGGGGCGCGGCACGCAAGCTGCGACGCGTCCTCGCGAACGTCGCGCGCATCCTCGCCGTCGAGCTCACGTGCGCGGCGCGCGGGTTGGACCTGCGCGCGCCACTCGCACCCGCGGCGGGCACGGGGGCCGCGCTCGCGGCTCTGCGGGCACGCGTCGACGGACCCGGCTCCGACCGCCGGCTTGCGCCCGAGCTTGCGGCGGTCGAGGCGATGGTCGTCGACGGCACCGTGCTGCGCGCCGTCGAGGGCGTGGTAGGGACGCTGTCATGAGGACGATTCGAGCGCCGCGCGGCGGCGAGATCTCGTGCAAGGGGTGGCCGCAGGAAGCCGCGCTGCGGATGCTCCACAACAACCTCGATCCTGAGGTCGCGGAGCGGCCCGAGGACCTCGTCGTGTACGGCGGCACGGGACGCGCGGCGCGTTCTTGGGAGGCCTTCGACGCGATCGTGCGGACGCTCCGAACGCTCGAGGGCGACGAGACGCTGCTCGTGCAGTCGGGCAAGCCGGTCGGCGTGTTCCGCACGCACGAGTGGGCTCCGCGCGTGCTGATCGCGAACTCGAACCTCGTGCCCGACTGGGCGACCTGGGACGAGTTCCGCCGGCTCGAGCACCTCGGCCTCACGATGTACGGCCAGATGACCGCGGGCTCGTGGATCTACATCGGGACGCAGGGCATCCTCCAGGGCACGTACGAGTGCTTCGCGGAGATCGCGCGCCGCCGCTTCGGCGGCACGCTCGCGGGCACGATCACGCTCACCTCGGGGCTCGGTGGCATGGGTGGCGCGCAGCCGCTCGCAGTGACGATGAACGGCGGGGTCGCGCTGTGCATCGACGTCGACGGCGACCGCATCGCGCGCCGCATCGCGACGCGCTACCTCGACGAAGAGGCGTCGGATCTCGACGATGCGGTCGCGCGCTGTGAACGCGCGCGATCAGAGCGGCGGGCGTTGAGCGTCGGCGTGCGCGCGAACGCGGCCGACGCACTGCCGCGGCTGCTCGAACAGGGTTTCGGCGCCGACATCGTGACCGACCAGACCAGCGCGCACGACCCGCTCAGCTACGTGCCCAACGACTTGAGCGACGAAGCGATCGCGCGCCTCCGTGACGACGATCCCTCCGAGTACACGCGCCGCGCTCGGGACGCGATGGCCGTGCACTGCGCGGCGATGGTCGGCTTCCTCGACGCCGGCGCCGAGGTGTTCGACTACGGCAACAACCTGCGCACCGAGGCGCGCGCCGGCGGCTTCGAGCGTGCGTTCGCGTACCCCGGCTTCCTGCCCGCGTACATCCGCCCGCTGTTCTGCGAGGGCAAGGGCCCGTTCCGGTGGGTCGCGCTGTCGGGCGATCCCGCCGACATCGCCGCGACCGACGCCGCGGTGCTCGAAGAGTTCCCCGACGACGACGGTCTCGCGCGCTGGATCGCGCTCGCTCGCGAGCGCGTCGCGTTTCAAGGCCTGCCGGCGCGTATCTGCTGGCTCGGCTACGGCGAGCGGGCGCGACTCGGCGCGCGCTTCAACGCCCTGGTGCGGCGGGGCGCCGTGCAGGCGCCGATCGTGATCGGACGTGACCATCTCGACTCGGGCTCGGTCGCGTCTCCGTACCGCGAGACGGAGGCGATGGCCGACGGTTCCGACGCCATCGCCGACTGGCCCTTGCTGAACGCGCTCGTGAACACCGCGTCCGGCGCGACATGGGTGAGCATCCATCACGGTGGCGGCGTCGGCATCGGCCGCTCGATCCACGCGGGCATGGTGTGCGTCGCCGACGGCACCGACCTCGCGGGGGAGAAGCTCGAGCGCGTGCTCACGGCCGACCCCGGCACCGGCGTCATCCGTCACGCCGACGCGGGCTACGAGCGCGCGTCCGAGGTCGCGGCCGAGCGCGGCGTGCGCATCCCGATGACGGAAGGCGACGGCTCGTGACCGCGCGACCGATCGCGACGATCGGCCATCCGGTGTTGCGCGAACGCGCGCGCGAGATCACGGTCGAGGAGCTGCGCGCCCCGGAGATGCAGCGACTCGTCGACGACCTGATCGACACGATGCGTGCCGCGGGCGGTGCCGGCATCGCCGCGAACCAGGTGCACGAGACGGTGCGCGTCGCGGTGATCGAGGTCGAGCACAACCCCCGCTATCCGTACAAGCCGCGGATCCCGCTGACCGTCGTCGTCAACCCGGTGATCGAGGCGCTCGACGACGAGACGGTCGAGATCAACGAGGGTTGCCTGTCGGTGCCCGACCTGCGCGGCACCGTGGAGCGCAGGGTGAACATCCGCGTGCGCTATCTCGACCGCGATGGCAACCCGCACGACGAGATCAAGCGCGGGCTCACCGCGGGCACGTTCCAGCACGAGCTCGACCATCTCGACGGTGTGCTCTTCGTCGACCGCGTGCGCGACCCCCGCACGCTCACGACGTGGGAGCAGTTCGAGCGTTTCCACCGCGACGCGTTCGTCGCCCGTATCACCGAGTTCGTGGCACGCGTCGGGTCGTGACGACGTACTGGTGCGAGTACGCGTGGCTGGGCGGCGACTCGGTCGACGCGGGGGTCCTCATCGAGGTCGACGGCGACCTGATCACGAACGTGACGATGGAGCGGGCGTTTGCCGACGCGACGATCCTGCGCGGCGTCACGCTCCCGGGCTTCGCGAACGCGCACTCGCACGCATTCCATCGCGCGCTGCGCGGCGTCGCGCAAACGAGCCGCCGCGGCACCTTTTGGAGCTGGCGCGACGAGATGTACGCGCTCGCGGAGCGCCTTGATCCCGACTCGTACCGCGCGCTCGCGCGCGCGACCTTCGCCGAGATGGCGCGTGCGGGCATCACGGTTGTCGGCGAGTTCCACTATCTCCACCACGACCGTGACGGCGTGCGCTATACGGATCCCAACGCGATGGGCGCCGCGCTCGTCGCGGCCGCGGCCGATGCCGGCATCCGGATCACGCTGCTCGACACGTGCTACCTGCAGGGCGGGATCGCGGGAGGGCGCGTCGTCGAGCTCGCCGGCGTGCAGCGGCGGTTCGCCGACGAAGACGCCGACGGGTGGGCGGCGCGAGTCGACGCGTTGCGCTCGCTCGCGGGTCCTCGAGTCGCCATCGGTGCCGCGATTCACAGCGTGCGTGCCGTCGATCCGGTCGCGCAGGAGCGCGTGGTCGCATGGGCGACCGCACACGGCGCGCCGCTTCACGCGCACGTGTCCGAGCAGCCGGCCGAGAACACGGCGTGTCGGGCTGCCTACGGGCGCACACCGACGGCCGTGCTGGCCGACGCCGGCGCGCTCGACGCGCGGTTCACCGCCGTGCACGCGACGCACCTCACGGACGACGACATCGCGGGGCTGGGTGCCGCGCGCGCGACGTGCTGCTTCTGTCCGACAACCGAACGCGACCTCGCCGACGGTGTCGGTCCTGCGAGCCGGCTCCGCGCGGCGGGCGCGTCGTTGGCGATCGGCACCGACTCGCAGGCGGTCATCGACCCGTTCGAGGAGGCGCGCGCCGTCGAGATCGACGAGCGGTTGGTGTCGGGCACGCGCGGCACGCACGACGCAGCCGCGTTGCTCGCCGCGGCGACCGCTGCGGGCTACGAGAGCCTCGGCTGGGCGGACGGCGGATGCCTGGCCGCGGGTGCGCCGGCCGACTTCACGACCGTCGCGCTCGACAGCGTCCGCCTCGCCGGCTCGCACCCTGGCCGGCTGCTCGACGCGGTCGTGTTCGCTGCGACCGCGGCCGACGTGCAGCACGTGGTCGTCGCCGGCGGCGTCGTCGTCCGCGACGGACAGCACGTGAAGCTCGATGTCGAACGCGAGCTGGCGACCGCGATCGCCGCGGTCCGCGCATGAGCTCGCTCGTGGTCGACCACATCGGGCTCCTCGTCACGAACGACCCCGCGCTCGGCGCCGGTCCGCTCGGAATCGTTCGGAATGCCGCGGTCGCGGTCGCAGGCGAACACGTCGTCGCCGTCGGCGCGGCCGGCACGCTCTCAGCCGACGAGCGCGTCGACGCCGACGGTCGCTGCGTGATCCCCGGCTTCGTCGACAGTCACACGCACCTCGTGTTCGCCGGCGACCGCGCCGACGAGTTCGCGCAACGCATGGCCGGCCACGACTACGAGGCCGGCGGGATCCGCGTCACCACCGATGCAACCCGCGCTGCGAGCACCGACGAGTTGACCGCGCTCACCGCGGCGCGCCGAGCCGAAGCACGCCGCGCCGGCATCACGCACGTCGAGGTGAAGTCGGGTTACGCGCTGAACGTCGAAGGCGAACGGCGCTCCTGCGAGATCGCGCGCGCGGTCACCGACGACGTGACGTTCCTCGGCGCGCACGTCGTCCCCGCGGAGTTCGATGGCCGCGCCGACGACTACGTGGCGCTCGTCTGCGGCGAGATGCTCGCGGCCTGCGCGCCCGAGTGCCGCTGGGTCGATGTGTTCTGCGAGGTCGGCGCCTTCGACCGCGACCAGTCGCGCGCGGTGCTCGCCGCCGGTCGCGACGCGGGCCTCGGGCTGCGCGTGCACGCGAACCAGCTCGGTGAGGGTCCGGGCGTGCAGCTCGCGGTCGAGATGGGCGCCGCGTCCGCCGACCACTGCACTCACCTCGGCGCCGCCGACGTCGACGCGCTCGCGAGCAGTGCGACGGTCGCGACGCTGCTTCCCGCGACGGATTTCTCGACCCGCCAGCCCTATCCCGACGCGCGCCGACTGCTCGCCGCGGGCGCGACGGTCGCGATCGCGACGAACTGCAACCCCGGCTCGAGTTACACGACGTCGATGGCGTTCTGCCTCGCGCTCGCCGTGCGCGAGATGCACATGACCGCAGAGGAAGCGCTCGCGGCGGCGACCCTCGGTGGCGCGACCGCACTCCAGCGGCCCGAGCTCGGCCGGATCGCCCCCGGCGCGCGGGCCGACCTCGTCGTGCTCGACGCGCCGTCGTACACCCACCTCGTGTACCGGCCCGGCGTCCCGCTCGTACACACCGTTGTCGAGCGCGGGGCGCTACACCCGTAAGGCGCGGCGGCTGAGGCGTCAGGAGCGGCGAGCGGAGCGAGTGCGACCGCTAGGCCCAGCGTTCTCGCGGGGACGGGCGGGTCGTTTCGCGGGCCGCCCGAGGCTGCGGCTGAGGCGTCAGGAGCGGCGAGCGGAGCGAGTGCGACCGGGAAATACAGTGCCCACCGTGCCGGCGCTGATCTTCGACTACGACGGGTTGCTCGCCGACACCGAGGCGCTCGTCGCCGAGGTCCTCATCGAGGTGCTCAAGGCGCGCGGCGTCGCGGTCACGATCGAGAGCATGGCGACCTTCATGGGGTCGACCGGTCCCGTGAACGATGCGTTGTGGGCCGAGTGGGTGCACACGCACGTCGGGCCCGACACCGATTCCGACGAGCTCGACGTCGTCGCGTGGGAGATCATCGAAGCCCGCCGGCACGAGGTGCCGCTGTGCGACGGAGTCGTCGAGCTCCTCGACGCCGCCGACGCGGCGGGCTGGCCGATCGCGATCGCGACCGGCAGTCCACGCGTCAAGCTCGATCGTCATCTCGGTCACGCGGGCATCCTCGACCGGTTCGCCGAGATCGTCACCGCCGCCGAGGTCGCGCACGGCAAGCCCGCGCCCGACATCTACCTCGAGACCGCGCGTCGTCTCGATCGCGCACCGTCGGATTGCATCGTGTTCGAGGATTCGTTGCCGGGCTACGAAGCCGCGATGGTCGCCGGCATGTCCGTCGTCGTCGTGCCGTGCGCGGTGACGCGCTTCTGCACGTGGCCCGACGAGGCGCGCGTCGTCGAGTCGCTGCGTGACTTCGACGTCAGCTCTGGGAGGGCCGTATGACCACCGCCGATCCGTACGCCGACTTCCGGAGCCTGCGCTTCGAGCGCCCGGCCGACTCGGTGCTGCGGATCGTGCTCGACGGGCCCGGCCTCAACGCGGTCGGCACCGAGATGCACCGCGAGCTCGCCGAGGTCTGGCGTGCGGTCGACCGGGATCCCGACACGCGCGTCGCGATCATCACCGGCGCGGGCAAGGCGTTCTCGGCGGGCGGGAGCTTCGACCTCATCGACGAGATCGTCACCGATTACTCGGCGCGCACGCGCGTGCTGCGCGAGGCGCGCGACCTCGTCGTGAACATCATCGACTGCTCGAAGCCGATCGTGTCGGCGATCCACGGCCCGGCGGTCGGTGCGGGACTCGTCGCCGCGCTCCTCGCCGACATCTCCGTGACGACGCGCTCGGCGCGCATCATCGACGGTCACACGCGACTCGGTGTCGCGGCCGGTGATCACGCCGCGATCTGCTGGCCGCTGCTCTGCGGGATGGCGAAGGCGAAGTACCACCTGCTCACGTGCGAACCGCTCACGGGCGAGGAAGCCGAGCGCATCGGGCTCGTCTCGCTCTGCATCCCCGACGACGAGGACGTGCAGGCGCGCGCGCTCGCCATCGCGACGTCGATGGTGGCGGGCGCGCAGGACGCGCTGCACTTCACGAAGCACACGCTCAACCACTGGTACCGAATGATGGAGCCAGTGTTCGACGCGTCGCTCGCGCTCGAGTTCTACGGGTTCGGCGGCCCCGACGCGCGCGAGGGACTCGCTGCGCACCGCGAGAAACGCGCGCCGCGCTTCTGATCGGTCGGGCTCGCGCGCCCGCCCTGCATGACGCGGGACGGGAGATCGTCGGGCCGCGTGCTCAACACTCTCCGCTCGCGCTCAGCTCGACGGCGCGGACTTGCGGCGCCGCTTCTCGAGCATCTGCTGAATTCGTTGACGGCGCGATCGCTCGTCGAGTGTCGTGTGCCCGAATCGGAACTCGAGATAGAGCTGCTTCACTGCGCCCGCGAGCGGAGTCGCGAAGAGCGCGCCCGGGATGCCGCCCGCGGCGCCGCCGACGAGCGCGGCGAGCATCGTCGTCGGCGGTGACAGGTCGACGGCCTCGCCGACGATCGCGGGCTGGATCACGTGGTTTTCGAGGTTCATGTAGAGCAGGTAGAGAACGAGGCAGACGAGGCCGATCGTCACGCTCTGGCTCACCGCGAGCAGCGTGAAGAACGCGCCACCGAGGAAGCCGCCGACCTGCGGGATGAGATCGGTGATCACCATCCAGAGCGCGGCGATCGGCGCGAGCGGCACACCGAACGCCAGACCGACGGCGAGGATGTAGATGCCCGCGAGCACCGCGACGACGAGCGAGCCGGCGAAGTACTTGCCGATCACGCGGTAGAAGATGCCCGCGATCTCGTCGGCGCGCTCGCGATTCGCTTCGGGGATGAGTCCGCGCACGCGGCGGACGAAGATCTCGCCGTCGAGCAGGACCGCGAGCGCGATGATCACCACGGTGACGAGCGCAACCGCGCCGCCGAGCAGCGAGCGCGTGACGTCGGAGACCGTCTGCGAGTTCACCCGTGCGGGCAGGTCCTTCACCCATTGCTGCACGGTGCCCGCGGCGTCGGCCTTCTTCAGCCGCCCTCCGACGACCGGCAGGTGATACAGCCCGCGCATCGTCTCGGGAAGCTGACGGCCGAACTTCTCCGCCTGCGTCACCGCGGGCGGGCCCATCACGATGCCGACGAGCACCGCGAACAGCAGCACCGCGCTGCCGACCAGCAGCACCGCGAACGTGTGCCGGCAGTGCAGGCGTTCGCGCACCGAGACGACGATCGGGAACAGCGCGAGACCGAGCAGAATGCCGATCGCGATGTGCGTCAGGCCCGTCGCCGCGGGCCGCACGATCGGGAAGACGAAGAGCGCCGCGACCGCGGCGATCACGAGGGCGAGCACCGATGTCGGCGCGATCGTGACGACGAAGCGCCGCGGCGCTCGGGCACCCGCGGGCGCCGCGGTCTCGGTGGTCGGCGGATTGCCACGGTCGCCAGCGGCCACGTCGTTACTGTACGGATCAATGGCACGCGAGACGCGGTCCCTCGCGACCGACGTCGAGATCAGCGGGCGGACGGTGGCCCTCGCGTTCGGGCTGATCGTGCTGGTCGTGCTGATGCGCGGCGTGATCGTGGCGGCGCGCCGCCCCCTTGGATGGGCCGTGGCCTCGGTGATCGCGGCGAGCTTCCTCGCGCCGCTCGTCGAACGCGCCGCACAGCACATGCGCCGGATCTTCGCCCTGCTCCTCGTGCTGTTGGTGACGGCGGCGACCGTCGGGTTCGTGTTCTGGGGTGTGCTGCACGACCTCGACGTGCAGTCGAAGCGGCTCTACGACGCCGCGCCCAAGGCCGCGCACAACATCGAGCAGTCGAAGCGCTTCGGTCGGGCCGCGCGCGACTTCGACCTCGAGCAGCGCGTCACCGACGCGGTGAAGACGTTGCGCAAGCGCTCGACGAAGCTCGCGGGCAAGGCCGCGAGTCGCGCGGGCACGTACTTCGTGTGCGCGATCCTCACGATCTTCGTGCTGTCGTGGGGGCCGCGCATGGCGACGGCGGCCGGCGAACAGATACGAGATCCCGTCCGACGCACGCGCGTCGAGCACATCGCGGCAGACGCGTTCGGCCGGTGGCAGCACTACATCGTCGGCAGTGTCCTGCAAGGACTGGCGTACGGCGTCGTCACCTGGATCGTGCTGCGCCTGCTGTCCGTCCCCGCGCCGACTCCACTCGCGCTGGTCGTCGCCTTCATCTCGATCGTGCCCTATATGGGAGTGATCCTCGGGTCGGTGCCCGCGCTGCTCATCACCGCGGGCTTGCAGTCCTTCGGACGCGCGGGCGTGCTGCTCGCGATCTTCGTCGGGTTGCAGCTCGTGCACATCTGGATCACGCAGCCCGAGATCGTGAACCACAGCCTCTACGTCGGACCGCTCGTCCTCGTGTTCACGATCGTGATCGGCTACCGCGTCTACGGCATGGGTGGCGCGGTCTTCGGGAGCGCGATCGCGGTGTTGCTCGTCGCCGTGTTGCAGGCCGCGAGCCTCGAACCCGAGACGGGCTGATCCATCTCGCGGAACGCGGGCCGCAACGCGGGCGCGATCGTCGCGGCGAGGTAGACGGCACCGCAGACCCACAGTGCGGACGCGAGGCCGGCCGCCGCGATCAAAGCGCCGCCGACGAGACCGCCGAGCGGGATGCCCGACCACGTCAGTGCCTCGATGAGGCTCGTGACGCGCCCGAGCGCCTCGGCGGGGATCCGTTCGAGCGTGATCGCGTGGGTGATCGGGTTGAGGAACCCCGCGCCGAATCCGGCCAGCACGTGCACGGCGACGACGACGCTCAACGGCGCGCCGAGCGCGAGGACTGCGAAGCGGGGGATGCCGACGACGAGGTAGCCGACGACGAAGATGACGCGGCGCGGGAGTCGATGGCCGGCGACGGCGGCGACGACGCTGCCCGCGAGGGCCGTCGCGCCGAACGCGCTCGCGATCAGGCCGATCGCGGCGGGCCCATGGCCGTGATCGCGTGTCCACACCGGCAGCAGAACCGAGAACATCGCCGCGTCGAGGAGGTTCGTCGTCGCGATGACGGCGACGATCGCGCGCAGGAGCGGGTCGCTGCGAAGGAACGTGAAACCGGCGCGCAGCGCGCGCGTGTAGCCGTGGTCCGTCTCGCTCGGCGTCGCGACGCGCGAGAGGTGCAGCGTCGCGATGAGCACTGCACACACCGCGAACGTCACCGCGTCGACGGTCATCGCCGCGAGCGGCCCGCGCCAGGCGATGAGCACTCCCGCGAACGCGGGGCCGACCGTTCCGGCCATGCGTTCGGCCGCGCCGACGAGCCCGGTGACGCGTTCCGTGCGCACGCCGGCGCGCGCGACGACGTCCGGCACGAGCGTCGACTTCGCCGAGTCGCCCGGCCCGCGCGTTGCACCCGCGAGTGCGACGAGGCCCGCGAGCACGTCGAAGTGCAGCGCGCCGATCGCGTGCAGCGCGGGGATCGCGCCGACGACCAGTGCGCTCGCGAGGTCGGAGGTGACGCTGACCCGGCGCGCACCGATCCGGTCGATCAGCGGACCTCCGAGCACCTGCACCGCGACGTACGGCGCCATCTCGCACGCCGCGATCACGCCCGTGCGGGCTGCGCTGCCGGTCGTGACGAGCACGAACCACGGCAGCGCGAGCAGCGAGAGCTCGGTACCCGCGAGTGAGATCGCGAGCGCGCCGAGGTAACGGGTCAGCGGCGCGCGGGTGCGGCGCGGCTCATCCGTCGACGGCGTCATCGTCGATCGTGCCGGGGGTCGGGAACGCCTGCAGCTGCACGGTGACCGGTCGGCTGTCGGCGGGCGCGTCGTCGGCGTCGTGCCAGCGCGCGCGGTCGAGGACCGCGAAGAGGTCTTGGAGCAATGCGTCGAGCTCGGCGGGGGTGAGGCGCAGCGCGTAGTCGCTCAACGTGCCGACGTCGCGCCAGGTCTCGGGCCGGCGGCCCCACTCGTCGACCGCGCGCAGCGTCGCGTCGGCGGCGAACATGGCGAGCGCGCGCAGGTACTCCTCGCCCAGCTCGGACGTCTCGCCCTGCAGCAGGTCGGCCGGCGCGGCCAGCGTCGAATCGTGCAACGGCCGCCACCAGCGCTCGCGCGCGGTGCCGCGCGCCGCGTCCTCGGCGACGAATCCGTAGGTCTCGAGCTGACGGAGGTGGTAGCTCGTCGCGCCCGAGTTCAGGCCGAGGCGCGCGGCGAGCCGGGTCGCCGTCGACGGTCCCTCGGAGCGCAGCAACGCGAGCAGCCGGACGCGCACCGGATGAGCGATGCCGCGGAGGTTCCGCGCGTCGATCTCGACCTTGCGGATCCGGTCGTCGTTGGCGTCCCGCGGCACGCCGGCAGGCTACGGGTGCAAGCAACCCTTTGCAAAGGTTCCTTTGGTTATCGACGACCGGCGTCGAAGTCCTTCACGAGTGCCTTCGGCGCCTGCGTGCGCCAGGCGTCGGTGAGCAGCTCGCGCAGCTCCTTCACCCCGATCGCGGCGAGGCGGACGAGCACCGCGGGATAGCCGTTGTAGTGCGGTTCGGTGAAGAACTTCTCGGGATCGGAGGCGATGAGCGCCTCCTTCTCGGCGCCGTTGGCGACCCGCACGACGAGCACCTTCGGCTGCGGGACCCGGGCCCGCCCGGGGTCGACGCGCTCGCGCCACACCCACGCGAAGCCTTTGTCCTTGGTGCCGGTGCGGACGGAGAAGCCGAACCCATCCTCGCCCTCGACCGTCTCGGGCAGCGAGCGTGCGATGCGCCGGACGTCGCTCGGTCGGGCCACGGCGCCCATTCTGCCCCTTGACCGCGGGTCCCGCCCGGATCTATAACCCTGAAAGGGGTTATAGATGGAGGGTGTCATGCCGAAGATCAATGTCTACCTGCCCGACGACCTGGCGGCGGCGGTGAAGACCGCGAACGTGCCGGTCTCGCAGATCTGCCAGCTCGCGCTGGCGGAGGCGGTGCGCTCCGTGGGTACCGCCCGCCGGGCCATCCGCTCCATGCGCGATCCCGCGTTCGATGCGTCCCGCTCGACCCGGTTCGCCGACCGCGTCGGCGGGCGGATGACGCCCCGGTTGCGCCACGTCGTCGACCTCGCCGGTGAGACCGCCGGACCGGACGGCCGGGTCGGTACCCGTGAGCTCCTGCTCGGCCTGCTCGCCGAGGGCGGCAACCTCGCGCTCGGCGTGCTGCCGACGTTGCTCGTCGACCTCGACGACCTCCGGACCGCGATCGAGCAGTCGACGGTCGCCGAGGCCGCGCCGACGTCGGCCGCGACCGAAGCGACCGGGTCGACCGGGTGGCCGCCGCTCACGGTGCCTGCGCAGCAGGCGTTCGCCTCCGCGCTCGAGGCATCGATCGACCTCGCGCACAACTACCTCGGCTGCGAGCACCTCCTCCTCGGAATGGTCGCCGAGCCGGACAGCGCGGCGGGTCGCGTGCTGCGCGATCTCGGTGTCGAGCCCGCAGTCGCGCGGCGCGCCGTCACGAGCGCGCTCGCGGGGTTCGTGCAGGCCCGTAAGGCCGGCTCGCCACCCCCGCCCGATGCGCTCGACTCGATCATGCGGCGCGTCGAAGCGATCGAGCGCCGCCTCGACGCCGGCGACAACTAGCGCGCGAGCGGCGCGCCAGCGGCTGCGCGGAAGAGGTCGCGCAGCAACGCGATCTCCGCGGTGTGGTGGATCAGCTCGTCGTGGATGTGCTCGACGAACGTCGCGACGAGCTCGTCGGCGAACGGTCCACCTTCCGGACCGAGCGGTTCGTCGAGGCGCGCGTCGTCGATGCTCGTGATGTCGGCGCGCCACTGCTCGCACGCGCGCGTGAACATCGCGATCCCGTCGGCGGCGGTCGCGGGCACCTCGGTCGGTGGGAACCAGTCGGCCTTGCCGCGCTCGAACGCGACCGCGCGCACCCAGTGCTCCCGCAGCGACGCGCTCACGTGCACCAGCCGCCATGCGATCGTCGTGACCGGCGCGGGGTCGGGGTCGGAGCCGGAGCCCTCGAACACCCAGCCGGACTCGCCGGGCCGGATGCTCCAGCAACCGGGTACCGGCTCCCACAGGTACTCGGCGTCGGTCAGCCCCGCGAGGCGCTCGTCGGTTCGGGCGCGGTAGAAGTCGAACCAGCCGACGAACAGCTCGTGGCGCATCGCGTGAGCGTACGGGTCAAACCCGGAGTCGGGAACGGCTCGGAGGATCCGAGCGCGCGCGGGAGCGGAACTAATCGATGTAGTAGTCCATGCCGAGGTGGGTGATCTGCTCCTCGCCCATCATCCAGCGCAGCGTGTTCTTCAGTTTCGACTGCTGGATGAACAGGTCGTGCTCCGGATACAGGCCCGGCGGCGTCTGCGGCGACTTGAAGTAGAAGCTCAGCCACTCCTGGACGCCGCTCAGACCGGCGCGCTGGGCGAGGTCGCTGAACAGCACGAGGTCGAGCGCGAGCGGCGCCGCGAGGATCGAGTCGCGGCAGAGGAAGTCGACCTTCATCTGCATCGGATAGCCGAGCCATCCGACGAGGTCGATGTTGTCCCACCCTTCCTTGTTGTCGCCGCGCGGCGGGTAGTAGTTGATGCGCACCTTGTGGTACATGTCGCCGTACAGGTCGGGATACATCTCGGGCTGGAGGATGTGCTCGAGCACGCCGAGCTTCGACTCCTCCTTCGTCTTGAAGCTCTCGGGATCGTCGAGCACCTCGCCGTCGCGGTTACCGAGGATGTTCGTCGAGTACCAGCCCGCGACACCGAGCATGCGGGCCTTGAACATCGGCGCGAGCACCGTCTTGAGCAGCGTCTGGCCGGTCTTGAAGTCCTTGCCGCAGACCGGCACACGCTGCGCGACCGCATAGTCGGCGAGCGCGGGTGTGTCGACGCAGAGGTTCGGCGCGCCGTTGATGAACGGGATGCCGGCTTCGAGCGCGGCGTAGGCGTAGAGCATCGACGGCGCGATCGTCTCGTCGTCGGCGTCGATCGCTTTCTCGAACGCGTCGAGGTCGGCGTGCGCGGGGCCGGGCTCGATGAAGATCTCGGTCGACCCGCACCAGATGATGACGATGCGGTCGACCTTGTTGTCGTCGCGGAACTTGCCGATGTCCTCGCGGATGCCTTCGAGCATCGCCCGCTTGCTGCTGCGGTCCTTGACGTTCGGACCGTCGAGCCGCTTCACGTAGTACGGGTCGAACGCCGCCGTCATCGGCTGCACCGCACGCATCGCGTCGGCGATCGGCTCGAGGTGACGGCCGACGTCGAGCACGCCCGCGCGCGCGGCGGCGGTGTACGCGTCGTCGGGGAAGAGGTCCCACGCGCCGAAGACGAGGTCGTCGAGATCGGCGAGCGGAACGAAGTCGCGGATGAGCGGCGCGCGCTGGTCGGTGCGCTTGCCGAGACGAATGGTCGCGAGCTGCGTGAGCGAGCCGATCGGCGCGGCCATCGAGCGGCGCGCGAGCTCGGTACCCGCGATGAGTGTCGTCGCGACCGCGCCGAGACCGACGGTGAGGACACCGAGTCGGCCAACGGCGGGAGCAATCGTGGGGGTCTGAGGCATGGGTCGAGCGTACGCGCGGGTCCGCACCTTGGCGTGCCGGCGACGGTCGAACGTACGATCGCCGCCATGGCCGACCGCGACTACGAGATGATCACCTACGAGCAGCAGGACAACGGCGTCGCGTGGGTGACGCTCAACCGTCCGAAGGTGCACAACGCGTTCAACATCCAGATGCGCCGCGAGCTCAAGGACTGCTGGCGGTCGCTGCGCAGCAACGGCGACGTGAACGTCGTCGTGCTCACGGGCGCGGGGGAGCGCGCGTTCTGCAGCGGCATCGACCGCATGGAGACGATGGGCGAGGGCTATCCCGATCCCGAGAAGCAGCAGCAGTCGGGCACCGGCTTCGGCGGCTCGCCGTGGATGTTCGACGACCCGGGTGAGGAGATCGGCCCGAAGTCGTGCGACCTCTGGAAGCCCGTGATCGCGGCAGTGAACGGCATCGCGTGCGGCGGCGCGTTCTACATGCTCGGCGAGGTCGAGTTCATCATCGCGTCCGACAACGCGACGTTCTTCGACCCGCACGTCACCTACGGCATGACACCGGTGTTCGAGCCGATCCACGTCATGCAGAAGATGCCGTTCCACGAGATCATGCGGATCACGTTGCTCGGCAACCACGAGCGCATGTCGGCGCAGCGCGGGTACGAGATCGGGTTCGTGTCCGAGGTCGTGCCGCTGGCCGATCTGCGTGAGCGCGCGCAGTGGGCGGCGGACGCGATCGCGTCGGCGCCTCCGCTGGCCACTGCCGGTGGTGTGCGCGCGCTGTGGACCGCGCTCGAGCTTTCGCGGCAGCAGGCGCTGAAGATGGGTGACTACATCATCCGCATCGGCAGCGACCCCGCGAGCATCTCGGCCGGGCAGGAGCAGTTTGCGGGCGGCCAGCGCATCGAGCCCCGCATCCGCTAGTGCCCTAGATGCTGCTCGCCGACGTCGTCGCGACCTCTGCTTCCGTCGCGTCGACGCGGTCGCGCAACGCCAAGATCGCGGCGCTGGCCGAGTTGCTCGCGCAGTTGCGCGACGCGGGAGACGAGGTGGAGATCGCGGTCGGCCTGTTGACCGGCGTGCCGCGCCAGGGTCGCATCGGCGTGGGGTGGGCGACGATCGGGTCGATCCCGATCGGTGATGTCGCGACACCGTCGATCACCTTGCGCGAGCTCGACGACACCGTGGTCGCGGTCGGCGAGACCGCAGGCGCGGGCTCGGAAGCGGCGCGACGCGAGCGGCTGTCGCGGTTGCTCGGGCGTGCGACCGAATCGGAGGCCGAGTTCGTGCGCGCGCTGTTCACGGGCGGACTCCGTCAGGGCGCGCTCGAAGGTTTGATGCTCGACGCGATCGCGCGTGCCGCCGACGTCGACGGTGCGACCGTGCGGCGCGCCGCGATGCGCAGCGGTGATCTCGGTGCGACCGCGCGCGTCGCACTCGAGGGTGGTGTCGACGCGTTGAACGCGGTGCAGTTCGAAGTGCTGCGACCGGTGCTCCCGATGCTCGCGGGGAGCGCGCCGTCGGTCGAGGCCGCGCTCGCGGAGACGGGCCCGTCGTCGGTCGAGTGGAAGCTCGACGGCGCGCGCGTGCAGGTGCACCGCTCGGCGTCGGAGGTGCGCATCTTCACGCGCAACTTGAACGACGTCACCGAGCGGTTGCCCGAGGTCGTGGAATCGGTGCTCGCGTTCTCCTCGACGGAGTTCGTGCTCGACGGCGAGGCGATCGGCGTCGCCGACGACGACCGTCCGCACCGATTCCAGGACACGATGAGCCGCTTCGGCACCGCCGACACCGAGGACCTCCCCGGTGGTACTGCGTTACGTGCGTTCTTCTTCGACTGCCTGCGCGCCGACGGCGTCGATCTGCTCGACGCGCCGCTGTCGGACCGGCGCGCGGTGCTCGAGCGCGTCGCCGCCGGCTGCGTGATCCCGTCGATCGTGACCTCGGACCCGACGGCCGCGGAGGCCTTTCTCGCCGAATCGCTCGCGGCGGGGCACGAAGGCGTGATGGTGAAGGCGCTGACGTCGACGTACGAGGCCGGCCGTCGGGGCAAGGCGTGGCGCAAGGTGAAGCCGGTCCGCACGTTGGACCTCGTGGTGCTCGCCGCGGAGTGGGGCCACGGCCGGCGGCAGGGTTGGCTGTCGAACCTGCATCTGGGTGCGCGGGATCCGTCGACGACGGGCCGGTTCGTGATGGTCGGCAAGACGTTCAAGGGACTCACGGACGCGCTGCTCACGTGGCAGACCGAGAAGTTCCAGGAGCTCGCGACCGAGCAGGAAGGCATCGTCGTGTACGTGCGCCCCGAGCTCGTGGTCGAGATCGCGCTCGACGGAGTGCAACGGTCGACGCGCTATCCGGGCGGAGTCGCGCTGCGGTTCGCCCGCGTGCGCGGCTACCGCCCCGACAAGTCACCCGCCGACGCCGACACCATCGACGCCGTCCGCGCCCTCCTCCCGTAGAGCCGCGTGAGGGGCGTTCGCGCCAGAACGGGCGGGTCGCAGCGCGGCCGGCCCGAGCCGCAGACTGAGGCGTGGGAGGGCGAAGCTTGCGAGCCCGACCAGAGAACTCAGAGCCACGAGACGCGCGCCGACGCCACGGAGTCGTCGGGCGGGCGGGCGAGCTGACCCGCGCGCACGCCGTCGAGCAGACGACGGACCGCGTCCATGATGTCGGGCACCGCGCGGCGCAGTTGCTCGGCGTCGTCGGCACCGAGCTCGTCGGGAGAGACGCCGGCCGCGTCGAGCAGTCCCTCGACGTCGGCCAGGTACTTGCCGACGAACGCGACCGGGTTCGTCGTCATGTCCTTCACGAACTTCCGCGAGCCCGGTTCCCAACCGGTGAAACGCGGGTGATGGTGCGCGCGGTCGAGCGAACCCGGGTTGTCGACCGATTCGAGCAGGTCGGCGCGCCAGATCGCCCGGTCGACCGCGATCGGTCGCGCCGAGTAGATCGAGCCGCGCAGCTCGCCCGGCGCGAGCATCCGCACTTCGACGCGCACGCCCTGTTCGGGCCCTTCCTGGTTCTTCCCGGGATTGGGATCGACGAAGTAGAGGTCGCCCGCGACGACGCCGAGCCGTTCGAAGCCGAATGCGTAGAGCATGGAGACCTCCCGATCGCGCCCGCGGCGAACGCTACGCGCGCCTATCGGCCCTCGTCGAAGTACGCCTCGGAGAGCCAGCCCTTGATCTCGGCGTCGAGATCATCGGGTTCGCGCAGGTTGACGACGTGGTAGTAGCGGCCGCCGTGCGCGAGCGGCTTGCGGCTGATCAGCCGGTGGTCGACGCGCCGGTTCAGTGAGAACGACAACGCGATCCAGCGCGTCATCGGACGTAGCTGCGCGAAGTTCCGCGGCTGCTTGAAGAACACGCCGACCGACACCGGCTCGACGTGCACGGGTCCGAGCGACTCGAGGTGCGCGAGAACCACTGCGAAGATCGGCTTCTCCATCGGTGGCCCGGTGGAGAAGTACTCCGCGAGCGTCATCGCGGGCGCGCACTCGTGCCCCTGCCGCGTGCGCGCGAACTGACGGTCGCAGTCCGGACACGTCCAGACCATGGCCGCAGAACCTACGGTCCCGCAGGAACGGGCGGGTCGCTGTGCGACGCCGCCGGATTCGGGTCCGACCCGGAGCCTGAGGCGTCAGGAGCGGCGAGCGCAGCGAGTGCGACCAACAAGTTCAGTCGATGACGACGGGTGGGCGCGGCAGACCCGCGGCTTCGCACATGAGGTAGTACGACTGCAGGATCAGCGTCGCGTCGTACACGCTCTCGACGTTGCCGTTCGCGTCGAGGTTCAAGTTCGCGCCGTTGATCGCGAAGAACACGTCGGTCGGCTCGGTGTTTTCCTCGGGCACCACGAGCGTGTGCACCGATCCGGCCGGCTCGTAGAGGTACGAGCCCGCGGTGTTCACGAAGTCGCTCTCGAGGTACCGCCACGCGCCGCTCTCGGTGTAGGCGAACACGGGGCCGGTGTGCTTGTGCGTCTGCACGCGGTAGCCGGGGGAGAAGCGATTGCGGATCACCCACAGTCCCTCGCGCTCCTTGATGTGGAGCACCTTGAGGAGCGAGCCGTCGCCGATGTCGACCCACGGCAGCTCGTCGTCGCCGCGGTGGACCGCGGTCGGGATCTCGATCATCGTCATCGCTCGTCTCCCCCTGTCAGGTCGCGGAAACGGTAGCGGCCGCGCGCCGGGCGGTCTCCACGTCGACGCCCGCCTTGCCGACGAGGTAGCACGTGATCGGCGCGGCGGTGCGCTCCGACGCGTGCGCGGCCTCGCCCGCGAGCGCGAGCAACTCATCGACGAGCGTCGCGCTCGGCGGGTCGACGCCGAGCTCCCGAGCGAACGCCTCGATCCACTGATGTCCGTCCATGCGGCGACGATACCGATGGTCGCGTGCCTGCACTTCGCGGCAGGGACCGCGCCGCCCGCGCAGGGACTGACCGCGTACGCGCTCCTATAGGGTGCCGCGCATGGAATATCGACGGTTGGGTGGTTCGGGACTGCAGGTCAGCGTTCTCTCGTTCGGATCGTGGGTGTCGTTCAAGGACCAGATGGGCGTGAAGGAAGCGCGCGCCTGCATGGAGACCGCGTACGACGGCGGCGTGAACTTCTTCGACAACGCGGAGTCGTACGCGGGCGGCGAGTCCGAGCGCATCATGGGCGCCGCGATCGCGGAGATGAGCTGGCCGCGCTGGTCGTACGTCATCTCGACGAAGTTGTTCTGGGGCCTGCACGAAGCCCCGAACATGCAGAACACGCTCAACCGCAAGTACCTCATGCAGGCAATCGACGGATCGCTCGAGCGGCTCGGGCTCGACTTCGTCGACCTCCTCTTCTGCCACCGCGGCGATCCGAACACCCCCATCGAGGAGACGGTGTGGGCGATGTCCGACATCGTCAGCAGCGGCAAGGCGCTCTACTGGGGCACGTCGGAGTGGGGCCCGGACGAGATCCGCGCCGCGTGGGACATCGCCGACCGTCAGGGTCTGCACAAGCCGGTGATGGAGCAGCCCCAGTACCACCTGACGCACCGGCGCCGCGTCGAGCAGGAGTACGCGCGCCTCTACGACGACATCGGCCTCGGTCTCACGACGTGGAGCCCGCTCGCTTCGGGATTGTGGTCGGGGAAGTACGTCGACGGCATTCCCGAGGGTTCGCGCGGCGCGCTCGAAGGCTACGAGTGGCTGCAGCACACGCTGCGCGACGAGCGAACGAACAACGCGGTGCGGGCGCTCAAGTCGTTCGCCGACGAGCTCGGCTGCTCGCTCCCGCAGCTCGCGATCGCGTGGTGTGCGCACAACCCGCACGTGTCGACCGTCATCACCGGTGCGAGTCGCGCCGCGCAGGTGACGGAGAACCTCGGCGCGCTCGACGTGCTCGCGAAGCTCGATGCCGACGCGCTTCACAAGATCGACGAGATCTTGATGACCAACCGCGCGCGCTTCAGCTGATGTCGCTTTCTGGTCGCACTCGCTTCGCTCGTCGCTCCTGACGCCTCAGGTTTCGATGCCGTCGGTCGCATCCAACCCGTAGAGACGCGCGGTGTTACGCCCGACGATGCCGTCGCGCACGTCGGGATCGAGGTGTGCGGTCTGCTCGGCGAGCACGCGCTGCGAATCGGCCGAGATCGCGAGCATCGGTTTCACACTACGGTCACGGCCGGCCAGCGTCGCCCCGGCTGCTTCCGGTCGAGCCGCGCCTGCCATTCCCGTTCTGTGACACGCGTCGGGTTGCGGCGCCATACGCCGTCGAGCAGGTCGTCGAGCCCGAACGGGGCGAGCACGTCGATCTCGTCCTCGCCGTCGAGCCGGACCGCGACCGCGCTCGCGCGCTCGGGCCACGTCGCGACCCCTTCGAACGCAGACGCGAGTGGCTCGGCCGGGGCGCCGAAGCGCGCCTCGAACCACAGGTGCACGCGAGCCTGGTTCTTCACGTCCCATTTCACCGACGGGTCGGCGACGCGCAGCGCGGCTTCGGCCTGTTCTTCGCGCTCGGCCGACAGGTCGCCGCCGTCGAAGAACACGACGTCGACGTCGACGATGTCCGCGGGGTCGAAGCCCGCGCCGAAGCGCACGTCCCACACGAGGTCGCGCACCGCGCCCGCACCGACCCAGCAGTCGGGCAGATCGAGCGCAGCGACGTTCGCGAGCACGCGGCAGAACCAATCCGACCCGTGCAGGATCGCGCGCAGCTCGTCGACGCGCTCCACCGCTACGGAATGAGCACGACGCGACCGACGGCCTGACGGCTCTCGAGGAACGCGTGCGCGGCCGCGGCTTCCGAGAGCGGGAACGTGCGGTCGACGATCACCGTGAGCCGCCCGGCCGCGACGTCGTCGATGTGGTGGGCGATCATCTTCTGCACGCGCTCGGTCGTGATCTCCGCGCCGAGGAACACACCCGTGATCGACTGGTTGTTGCCGCCGAGCACGCCGACGTCGAACGGTTGCGGATCGCGACCCGCGCTGCCGACCGTGATCGCGCGTCCGCGATACGCGAGACACGCGACGCTGCCTTGCAGGATGCGCCCGCCGACCGAGTCGACGACGAGGTCGACACCGCGCCCATCGGTGAGCGCGCGCACCTCGTCGACCCAACCGTCGTTGGTGTAGTTCACTCCGTGACTCATCCCGAGCGGCACGAGGCGCTCGAGCCGGTCCGCGCTCGACGCGGTCGAGATCACGGTCGCGCCCGCGCGCTTCGCCAATTGGATCGCGGCCACGCCGACGCCGCCCGCGCCCGCCTGCACGAGCACCGTCTCGCCGGTTTTCAAACGCCCGAACTCGAAGAGGCAGTCGTCGGCGGTGCCGAAGGCGACCGGCACGCACGCGACCGCGACGAGGTCGGCGCCGTCGGGCACGGGCCACGTGATGACCGCGGGCACGGCCATGCGCTCGGCATGCGAGCCCCAGAGGTTCGTGCACACGACACGCTGGCCGACCGCGCGATCGGTCACGCCCTCGCCGACCTCGATGATGGTGCCCGCGCACTGGTATCCGACGATGTGCGGCACCGTCGCCATCTCGCCGCCCGCGCGGTTCAGCGTGTCGCCGCCCTCGATGCTGATCGCCTCGATCGCGACGACGACCCCGCCGGGATACACCTCGGGATCGGGAACGTCCTCGTAGCGAAAGACGTCGGGCGATCCGGTCTCGTAATAGACGGCAGCCTTCATCACCGCATTCTGTCGGACCTACACCCGCGACGACAGGTGCTCCGCGAGGTCTTGGAGGAGGTGCGCCTTGCCTCGGGCGCCGACGAGTCGCGCGCGCTCCTCACCGTCGACGAAGAGCACGAGCGTCGGCATCGACATCACGCGATAGCGAGAGACGGTGTACGGGTTGTCGTCGACGTCGATCTCGGCGACCTCGAGCTCGCCGGCCTGGTCGGCGGCGAGCCCGCGGAGCACCGGCGCGAGCATCTTGCAGGGACCGCACCAGCGGGCGCTGAACTCCACGAGGAGCGGCCGCTCGGCGCCCTGGACGAACTCTTCGAAGGTCTGGTCGTTCAAGTTGGTGATCGTCATGGGGCGACCGTACGGCCCGTTCGTAGGTACGGAGTCAAGGGCTTGACTCCGTACCGCGGTACGGCCGGTACCGTTGCTCGGTGCGCGCGTTCACGATCGGGAGCCTCGCCCGCGAGGCGGGCGTCAACGTGGAGACCGTTCGGTACTACGAGCGGCGCGGGCTGATCCGTCAGCCGGTGCGGCAGGGCTCCGAGTACCGCGAGTACTCGGAAGGCGACATCGCCCGTCTGCGGTTGATCCGGCGCGCGAAGGATCTCGGCTTCACGCTCACCGAGATCCGCGAGTTGTTGCCCGCGGCCGACACGGGCTGCGCCGACGGCGTGCTCGCGGCCGCGCGCGCCAAGCTCACGCGCCTCGACGCAGACCTCGAAGCACAGCAAGCGCGACGCGAGCGGCTCGCGCAGCTCGTCGCCGAGTGCGTCGACGGCGGTCCCGACTGCGTCACGCTCGACGTCGCCGGCTGACCGGCGAGTGCACGTGCAGCCCACGAGCGCGGACGAGGCGATCGCCAACGCGCACGAGTGGTTCGAGCACCACAGCGGATGGGCGCCGCCCGACGTCGACGAGCTCGAGGAGTGGGTCGCCGACGGTGTGTGCCGCGCGCCGGATGCATGCCTCGTCGTGCCCGACGGCTGGTGCGAGCACGGGCTCGCGTCGTGGTGGCTCATCCTGCGCGCGCTCTGAGGTTCTCGGTCGCGTCCCGGCTGACGCGCCGACGGCGCCGCGAGCGGGAAGCGCGGCGCCGTCGGTTTCGAACGAGCTGAAGTGCGCGCTACTTGGTCTTCGTGGTCGCCGTCGCGCTGAACGTGTTGCCGGGTCCGGGGATCACGAGGTTGAGCGCCGGAGTCGCCGCGCCGCACGTCTTGAGCGGCGGCACGGTGAACGTGCCGGTGAACTTCAACGGCGGCTTGAGCGACCCGGTCATGGTCACGCTCACCGGTGTCGACGTCGTGCACGAATTGCCCACGAGGTTCACGAACGACAGGCCCGTCGGCGTCACGCTCGGGATCTGGATGTTGAACACCGAGGTCGCGGTCGCGGTCAGCTTCTTGAAGTCGACCTTGCCGGTCACGGGACCGACCTCGACGGTCTTGAACGTCGCGGTCGCGAGCGGCAGACCTGCGATCGCCACCGTCGACTTCGCCGGCGGCAGCGAGATCGTGCCCGTGAGCTTCGACGTCACGATGTCGATCGTGCCCTTGAACTCACCGGCCGGGATCGTCACGGTCTGGTTGAGCTTCTTCAGGGTCGTCGTCGCGTGGATCACGTAGTCGAACGGGACCGTCGGATCCTTCGTCGGCTTGGCGGCCGTCGCCCCCGCGGGCGTCACCGCCAGCGCCGAGAGAGCGAGGATCGAGCATGCCGCAAGGCTGCGGCGGAGCGTGTTTCTCATCGCGGGTTCCTCCCAGGTCGTCGCGGCCGAGACGACGCGTCTACCCGCGTCGATCACGGGATAAACCACGGAGAGTGAACGTTTGCCCACGAATTGAAACATCCGCTTGGATGGGGGCCGGCGCGGCCGACTCCCACCCGTGGCCGCGGTCAGAGCGAGACCGACGCCTTGCAGGTCTCGCCGGTCTTCAGGTTCATGGCCTTGGCACGGATCACGTCCTGGCCCGACCGGTCGGCGATCGTCCGGCGGAACTCGAACGAGCCGCTCGGCGCCGCGGTCGTGGCCTTGCCCCGAGCGACCACCATCCCGTTGTCGCGGAGCACGACCTTCCACGTGTCGCCGTTCACGTTCTGGTCGACCTCGAACTCGGTCTCGATGCGGCCGTCGTCGGTCTTGGCCTTGACCTTCGACTCGCTGCGCGCCGAGCAGTGCCCCTTGGTGGTGACGCCGGGGCCGCCCTTGGCCGACGCGACCCCCGGGACGGCGATCGCGGCGAGCGCGCCGACCGCAACGGTGGCGAAGAGCTTGTGCATGGCTGGACTCCTTGGGTTCCGGTATTGGGAGCCCAGTGTCCGGAGTCGCCGGCGCGCGATGCGATCGCGCGTTGGTCCTACGACCTCATTGCGACGCGCGAGTGACGACGGCGGTCGCCCAGCGGTAGTCGGGCTTGCCCGCCGGCGATCGCTCGACGCGATCCACGAGCACGATCGCCTTCGGCAACTTGTAGCCCGCGAGGTGTTCGCGGCAGTGCGCGCGCAGCTCCTCGAGCGTCGGTGGCGGGCTCGACGCGTCCGCCGCCGCGACAACCACGACGCGCTGCCCGTACTGCTCGTCGGGACCACCGACGACGACCGCGTCGACGATCGCCGGGTGCTGACGCACGATCGCCTCGACCTCTTCGGGGTACACCTTCTCGCCGCCGGTGTTGATGCACATCGACCCGCGGCCGAGCAGCTGGATCGAGCCGTCGGCGGCGACCGTCGCCATGTCGCCGGGCAGCGCCCAGCGCGCGCCGTCGATCTCGACGAACGTGCGCGCGCTGCGCTCCTCGTCGCGGTAGTAGCCGAGCGGCACGCGCCCCTTCGTCGCGAGCCGGCCGACGCTGCCCGAACCCGCCGCGATCGGTCGCAGGTCGTCGTCGACGACCATCGTCGTCTCGCGCGCGTCGAAGCGCAGCGTCTTGCGCTGCTCGCCGTCTCGTCGCGCGACCGCCACCGCCTGAACCGGCGACTCCGACGAGCCGATCGCCTCGGTGATCGCGATCACGCTCGGAATCTCGTCGAGCAGCCGCTGCTTCACTTCGGCCGAGAGGATCGCGCCACCCGAGCCGAGCAATTGCAACGACGACGTGTCGTACTTCCCGGGGTGCGCGTCGAGCGCCGCGAGCAGCGGGCGCGCGCTCGCGTCGCCGACGAGCGTGAGCATCACGACGCGTTCGCGCTCGACGAGCGTCAACACGCGCGCCATGTCGATGCTCGGCTCGGTGTAGATGACGACGGTGCCGCCCGCGAGCAGCGTGCCCAGTGACGACCACTGCCCGCTCGCGTGCATCAGCGGGCCGAGCGCGAGCACGACGAACTGCTCGGGCTCGGGGTCGCCGGGCCGCAGGAACGGTGTGAGTCGCTGCGACGTGTTCACGAGCACGGTCTGCATGATCTCGTCGGGCTTCGTGATCGGCAGACCACCGGGATTCCCGCCGCCGAGCGTCGCGAAGAACATGTCTTCCTGCCGCCACACGACGCCCTTCGGCATCCCGGTCGTTCCGCCCGTGTAGAGCACGTAGTGGTCGTCGGGGGAGCGGGGCGTGAACGCGCGCGTCGTGCCGGCCGCGTCGATCGCGTCGTCATACGCGATCGCGTCGTTCGCGGGCGCGTCGCCCACCTCGATCAGAACCCGCAACTTCGGCAGCTGCGGTCGCAGCGCCTCGACGGTGTCGCGGTACTCGGATCCGTAGACGAGCGCGACGACGTCGGCGTTGTCGAACAGGTAGCGCAGCTCGTCGCGGCCGTAGCGGTAGTTCACGTTGATCGGGACCGCGCGGCGCTTGTAGCAGGCGAGCATCGCCTCGAGGTGCTCGCCGCGATTGTGGAGGTAGAGGCCGACGTGCTCGCCGATCCCGACGCCCGCGTCGGCGAGCACATGCGCGAACCGAGTCGTGCGGTTGTCGACCTCGGCGTAGGTGCGGCGGCGGTCGCCCGAGACGATCGCGATCCTGTCGGGCACGGTGTCGGCGACGAGCTCGAAGCAGTCGGCGAAGTTGAAGGTCGACCCCGTGCTCATGGTCGCGTCTTCACTCGTTCGGCACGGGACTACCCACCGTTGCCGACCGACCGCGCATCCGCTCAGTGCCCATACAATCCGGATTCTGCCTGTACTCATGGTCGGGCTCGCAAGCTCGCCCTCCTCGACGCCTCAGTCTCCGGCTCGGCCGGGCCGCCAAGCGACCCGGCCGCTCTTGCGGGAACGAATCTCATGACCGATGTGACCTCGCTGCTCGTCCGGCCGGACGGCGTCGTGCCGAAGGCGCGCTACACGTCGAGCGCGTTCGTCGAGCTCGAGATGGAACGGCTCTGGAGTCGGGTCTGGCAGGTCGCGTGTCGTGAGGAGGAGGTCCCGAATCCGGGCGACTTCCTCGAGTACACGATCGGCGATCAGTCGATTCTCGTCGTCCGCGGCGACGACGGCGCGATCCGAGCGCTCTCGAACCACTGCCTGCACCGCGGCACCCGGCTCGCGAATGGAACCGGCAACTTCGGCGACGGTCAGATCCGCTGCCGCTATCACGCGTGGCGGTACGCGCTCGACGGTGAGCTCGTCGAAGTCGTCGACCGGCACGAGTTCACCGACCTGCCCGACGGACTGCACCTGGCCGGGTGGCGCGTCGACACGTGGGGCGGCTTCGTGTTCGTCAACGCCGACCGCGACGCGGAGCCGCTGCTCGATTTCCTGCACCCGATCCCGAAGCTGCTCGACCGCTACCACCTCGACCAGATGCGCTTCCGGGGTTACCTGACGACGATCCTGCCCGCGAACTGGAAGGTCGTCGTCGACGCGTTCAACGAGGGCTACCACGTGCAGGGCACGCACCCGCAGCTGCTCGCGTGGACCGACGACGTCAGCATCGAATACGAGCAGTTCGAGACGCACGCGCGCTACGGACGACTCGAGGGGGCGCGCCGCGCGCTCACGCCGAGCCCGCGCCTCGGGCTCCGCGACGACGAGATCGATAGCGGCGCGATCCTGAGCGGCCTCGTCGAAGGGCTCGGTGGCGCGTTCTTGAAGGAAGAGCGCGCGCTCGTCGAAGAAGTGCGCGCGTCGACACCGCCCGATCAACTGCTCGCCGAGTTCCAGCGCCGGCGCAAACAGCTGCTCGCGAAGCGGGGGCTCGACGTCAGCGAGCTCGGCGACGAGCTCATGACGAGCGCCGACGACGTGTACTGGTTCCCGAACCTCGTCGGCCCGATCTATCCCGGCAGTGCGATCCTCTTCCGCGTCCGCCCCAACGGTCTCGATCCCGACTCGTCGATCAAGGACACGTGGGTGCTCGAGTGGCCCGCGCCCGGGCGGGAGCCGCGTCCGCTCAATCGGAAGTTCTTCGCCGACTGGCACGAGCACGACTGGGGTGTCATCACCACGCAGGACTACGACAACATGCTCGAGGTGCAGACGGGCATGAAGTCACGCGACTTCGACGGCCTGCGGCTCAACCCGCGCCAGGAAGGCAACGTCGCGCACATGCACCGCGTGATCGACCGGTATCTCTGTCGACCCTGACTCCGAGACTCTGATCGGGCGCGCTCAGAGCCCGCCGAGCTCGTCGTCGGCCGCGGTGACGATCCACGCGTAGTGCCCGATCGAGCGGATCCGCTCGCCGATGATCGTCGTCGACCGCGACGTTCGGATCTCCTCGACTGCACCGCTCGCGGCGTCGAACGCGATGTCGGTGATCGTGCCGTGCTCGTTGCCGCGGTCGGACACGACGAGCCCACCGAGCACCTTGACCGCGTCGGTTGCCTGATCGTGCTCACGTCCTTCGCTGGGCTCGCGCACCGCGTCGTCCTGCTCGACGACGACCGCGGCGTCGCCGACTCCCGACAGCGTCTCCCACGGGATCACGCGCGCCTTGCGACCCTTGCCCGTGCGCACCGCGACGATGCGCGGCGACTCCGGGTCGACGATCACACCGTCGGCGGAGCCGAGCGTCTCGGCACTCGCCTTGCTGACGATGCGTTCACCCAACGTCTCACTCAGCAGCATCGGAAGTCCTCGGAAGCTCGTCGCGGAACTCGTCGACGGCCGCACCGAAGCCGGTGAGGTCGTCGCGGATGAAGGGCTCGACCTGGGCGGGCACCATGAGCGCGGTTCCCGATACCGCGAGCGTCGCCGGAATCGGCACGAGCATCGGACGGCCGGCGTGGGCTTGCAGGTTCTCGTCGCCCTTCAGCTCGTACCCGACGACGTCGCCGCTCGCGACGTCGACCACGACGTCGGTGACGACTCCGAGCCGGCGCCCGTCGTCGGTGAGCACCTCGTCGCCGAGCACGTTCCGACCCGCGGCTGCGCCGACGATCTCGCCGAGCCCGTGGTCGTCGGCGCCGACGACGTCGTCGTGTTCGACCATGACCGCGTCGCGCCCGACCGCGGCGACGTTCGTGTACGCGAGCGTCTCGCGCAGTGGGCTGCCGAAGAACCCGCGCTTGTTCAGCGTGAATCCCAGGAGCTGCGCGCAGTCGGGGCTGTAGACCATGTCCTTGATCTCGGCGAGCGCGTCACCGGTCGCGATGCTCACGACCGGGAGTCCGTTCAGATCGGTTCCACGGAGGAGGAGCCCGGTCATCGCCGGCGTCCACGGTTCGGCTTCGCGGCGATCACGCCGCCGGCGCGCCGTTTGCGTTGGAACGTCGCGGCGCCGACGAGCGCGATCAGCACGACGATGATGAGGATCACGATCAGGGTTGTCACTCGCCGTGCGGTACCCCGCGACCCGCCGCGGTCATGCGTGCGTTGTCGGGGTGTCGATTCCGCGTCGCTCCGGGTAGAGCGCGCCCATGGTGCGCATCGGCTACACGATCATGGGCGAGCAGTCCGCTCCGAAGGCGCTGGTGGCCGATGCCATCGGCGCCGAGGCGGCGGGCTACGACTTCGTCGCCGCGAGCGACCACTGCTTCCCGTGGCTGGAGGAGCAGGGGCACTCGCCGTACGTGTGGTCGGTGCTCGGTGCGGTCGCGCACGCGACGAGTCGCATCGGATTGATGACGTACGTGACGTGCCCGACGATGCGCTATCACCCCGCGGTCGTTGCGCAGAAGGCGGCGACGATCCAGATCCTCTCCGACGGTCGCTTCCTGCTCGGCCTCGGCGCGGGGGAGCAGCTCAACGAGCACATCGTCGGCATCGGATGGCCGCCGGTCGACGTGCGCCACGAGATGCTCGTCGACGCGGTCGAGATCATCCGGCCGCTGCTCGCCGGCGAGGTCGTCGACTACGAGGGTCGCCATCTCGACGCGCGTCACGCGAAGGTCTGGGACGTTCCCGACGAGCCGCCTCCGATCGGCATCGCGGTGTCCGGCGCGAAGAGCTGCGCGCTCGCGGGTGAGCACGCCGACGCGATGATCGCGGTCGCACCCGACGCGTCGCTCGGCGATCGCTTCGACACCGCAGGCGGACGCGGCAAGCGCCGAATCGGGCAGGTCGGCTTGTGTTACGACACCGACGAGGGGCGTGCCCGCAAACGCGCGCGAGAGCAGTTCCGTTGGTTCACGGGCGGGTGGCCGGTGATGGCCGAGCTGCCGAACCCGCGCAGCTTCGCGGCGGCGTCCGAGCCCGTGACCGAGGACCAGGTCGCCGAGCAGGTCCCGTGCGGGCCCGACGTCGACCGCCACGTCGACGCGTTCAAGAAGTTCGTCGACGCCGGGTTCACCGATGTCGCGGTCGTGCAGATCGGCGGCGACACGCAAACCGAGTTCCTCGAGTGGTCCGAACGCGAGCTGTTGCCGCGCCTGCGTGAGTTGTGAGGGCGGGCGCTACTGCTGCGTCGAGGTCTGCGTCGGGTCGGTGACGCGGCCCATGAAGAGGATCGTCCCGGTCTTCGTGTCGCGGATGAAGTAGAGGAACGGGTGGTCGGCCTTGAAGGTGACCGTCGGTCCTACTCTCCGAGACGTTGCCTGGAAGCCGATCGCGGTTGCCGCCGCGGCCTCGGTGCCCTTCTCGTCGACCGTGATCGTCGCCTGGTGCACGACCTCCGAGATATGCAGCTTCGACGGGTTCGTGATTCCCGAGAAATCGGCGTCCGTACCGTTGAACGCGTCGGTCATGCCCAGCGCTGTCAGGGCGTCGTGGAGCGCGGCCCGATCTGTCATCCGGAACTTCGGGAGCGCGAGTTGCAGCGTCAACGGCTGGAGACCGTCGATGACCTTCGTCAGGATCGACGCATCGAACGATCGGTCGAAGGCCGAGAAGGATCCCGCGTCGGGCATCACGATCGTCATCGACGCGCCCCCGAGGTACGGAATTTCGGCGGCCCGCCATCCGGGCCCGGAGGCGTACGAGCCATCCGGCTCTCCGTTCATGAAGGAAGCACTCACGGTACCGCCGCTCGTGGTGGTGAACGATCCGGTCTTCGTCAGGCTCGCGACGAACGGAAGCGCCCAACTTGCCTTGAAATACACCGCGTTCACGAGCACGAGCTTGGTCGCCGGGTCGAGTGAGTCGAGCAGTTGCTTGATCTTGCCGTGCGTGTGCGCGTCGACCCAGCTGTTGATCGCCGCGAGCGCGGCATCGTTGTGGCCCGCGAAGTCCTCGGTGTTCAGGCCGGCGCCGTAGTTGCGCGCGAGTTGGTCGAGGAACGACTTCAGGATCGGGTAGCCCGACTGACCCCATTCCGAGTTCGCGATCTCGAGCCGCAACGGCTGACCCGACGCCGACTCGCCCGGCAGAGTGCGCGGCCCGAGCAGCGAGAGGTTCAGCGCGTTCGTCGCGTCCTGGAACTGCGCCGGCGAGAGCCGGTTGTGCAGCACCGCGAGCATCTGATCGAGCGTCTGGCCGCGCGCGCCCGCGGCGGCCATGCCCAGCGCGGTCTCGATGCTGTACGGCGAGAAGAAGACGTTGCCCGGCGTCTTCGCGAGCTGTTGGTACAGGTCGAGCGCGGTCTGCGCGCTCGCGGTCGTGAGCTGCTTGACCGCGCTCGCCGGCACCGCGGGTCGCGTGTCGCGCACGAGTTGTGAGCGCAGGACGCCGGGCGACGCCGCCTTGCCGCGCGGCGCGGCTGCAGGCGTCGAGGCGTGATGGCCGTCGTTGTTCACGATCGGCACCAGCACTCCCACGGCGACGACCAACGCGAGCGCGGCGCCACCGAACGCGAGTCGCTGCCGGCGCCGGCGCCGGCGCACGACGATGCGGTGCCGCACCTTCGGCGCGGGATCGTCGACGCGCACGCTCGCGGCGCGCGCCGACAATGCGGTGCGGAGCTTGTCTTCGGAATCGTTCATGGTTCCATCACCGTCCTGAGACGCGCGAGGCCGCGGTGGATGAGTGAGCGCGCGGTGCCGGGCGCGCAACCGAGGATCTCGGCGATGTCGTTCTCGGCGAGGTCCTGGTAGTACCGGAGCACGATCGCGCTGCGCATCCGCGCGGGGAGCGTGGCGAGCACGTCGAACAGCTCGTCGGCTTCGAGCTCGATCGCGTCGGGTGTGCTCGGCCGGTGTGCGCGCTCACGAAACCGCCGTCGATGATGCGAGTGGCACGCGTTGACGACCGCGCGCCGCACGTACGCGGAAGGCTCGCTGATCGTCGACCAGCGCGGGTAGGCGCGCGCGAAGACGTCCTGCACGAGGTCCTCGGCGGTCTCGATCGACGACGTGAGCAGGAACGCCATCCGCACCATGGGCGCGTACGCGTCCCGGCAGAAGTCGTCGAAGCCCGCCCGCTCGGGCCGCGGCTCGGGGACGTCAGCCTCGACGGTCACCGCCACATGCTCCATCACCGTCTGAGACGCCCGGCGCCACCGATCCGTTGCGATGTCGCGAGTCGCTGTCTCATCCTCTTGCCAGACTTCGGCCAAGAGCGGGGGCTTTCGGGGTGGCGCCCGGCACGCTGGCGGTGGCCCGGCCGCGCGAGCGCGACGGAGACCGATGCTGGTACCGCGGCGTCGAGTTCGGCGTCAAGAAGCGGCAGCTCACGATCGACCACGTCGTGCCGCTCAGTCGCGGTGGCACGAACCATGTCAACGCCTTCGCCGGGCGAGGTTCGTGGTTTCGTTGGCCTTCAGTACCTCTCAGCGGTATTGACGGCCAACCAAACGACTCGTCGGCGACCGTGAGGCCGGACGCGTCCGTGCGTCAAGCGGGCTTCAGCTCGGTGAGCTCGCGGGCGTTGTCGCGGAGGATGAGCTGCTTCTCGTCGTCGTCGAACGACTTGAGCTCGGGCAGGTAGTCGAGCGGCTCGGGCATGCCCTCGATGTGGGGCCAGTCGGAGCCGAAGATCACGCGGTCCGCGCCCATGAGCGCGACCGTCTCGGTGACGTCGTCCTCCCAGAACGGGTTGATCCACACGTGCTGCCGGAACGACTCGGCCGGGTCCTCGCGGAAGTAGCCCGGCATCTTGTAGACGGTCTGACGCAACTTGCGGAACAGGTCGGGCAGGAACTCCGACCCGTTCTCGACCGACGCGATGCGCAGCCCCGGGAAGCGCTCGTACATCCGCTCGAACGAGAGCGTGATGAGGAAGTCGTACGCGGCGCGTTCGATGTTGAAGCCCTTGATCGACGGCCGCCAACCGCCACCGTCGAAGCCGGCACCGAAGCCGTCGCGCGCGTAGCCGTGCGTCGTGTACCCGCTGTCGCCCGCGTGCACGACGACCGTGATGCCCGCTTCCTGCACGCGTGCCCAGAACGGATCGAAGTGCTCGTTGGCGGGGGAGAGCGGTCCGGTCGCGGTGTGCACTGCCGCGGGACGCAGCACGACGACGCGCGCGCCGCGACCGAGCGCCCACTCGAGCTCCTCGACCGCCCAGTCGACGTCGGCGAGCGAGAGGTACGGCGCCGCGTAGATGCGGTTCCGGTACGCGAAGCCCCAGTCCTCGTCGAGCCAGCGATTGAACGCGCGGAACACCATGCCGATCGCGTCGATGTCGTCGACGAGCAACTCTTCGTAGAGCACACCGAGTGTCGGGAACAGCCACACCGCTTCGAGGCCGAACTCGTCGAGCGCGACGATGCGGGCGTCCCGATCGCGGTACGCGGGTCGGATCGGCTCGCGCTCGGCGAGCATCTCCAGCGGGCTGCGACCCTCGGGGTTGCCGCGGAAGTAGTCGTGCAACGCGCCGGGCATCGCGATCGGGTCGAAGGTCGGGTTCACGACCGCGTGACTCACGCGCCCGCCGACGACGTGGTACTTCCGCCCGTTGATCTCGCACCATTGGACGGTGCGGGGCCCGACGCGTGGGTCGAGGTGCCGGGTGAAGGCGTCGATCGCCTCGTAGTAGTGATTGTCGGCGTCGAAGGCCTTGAAATCGAGGTCGTTCACGGTTGGAACGTTACCGTCAGCGGCGCGGGCGTCCCGAGGGCGCGTGGTGCCGCTGGCTAGCGTCGCCGCGGGCGGTACATGAGCACGCGACGGGGTAAGGGGGGACGCATGGGAGTGCGAGATCGGCTCGCGTCGTGGCCCGTCGTCCAGCAGCTGATGACGCGCGACGCGCGCGGCCTCGGTCCCACCGCGCAGTCGCCGCGTTCTGCTTCGCTGCACGCGCGCACCGCCGACGCCGATCGCGTCGTGAAGTCGGTCTGCCCGTACTGCGCGGTCGGCTGCGGGCAGCGCGTCTTCGTGGAGCGCGGTCGCATCACGCAGATCGAGGGCGACCCGGACAGCCCGATCTCGCGCGGCCGCTTGTGTCCGAAGGGCGCCGCGACCCGGCAGCTCGTGAACGGCCCCGGACGCGAGTACCGCGTCAAGTACCGGCGTCCGCACGGCACCGAGTGGGAGGAACTCTCACTCGACTCGGCGATGGAGATGATCGCCGACCGCGTGATCGACGCACGCCGGCGCGGCTGGCAGGACGCCGACGACGACGGTAAGCCGCTGCGCCGCACACTCGGCTTCGCGCACCTCGGCGGCGCGACGCTCGACAACGAAGAGAACTACCTCATCAAGAAGCTCTTCACCGCGCTCGGCGCGATCCAGATCGAGAACCAGGCGCGCATATGACACTCCTCCACCGTCCCCGGTCTGGGGACATCGTTCGGGAGAGGTGGCGCCACCACCTTCCAGCAAGACCTCCAGCACTCCGATTGCATCGTGATCATGGGCTCGAACATGGCCGAGTGCCATCCGGTCGGGTTCCAGTGGGTGATGGAGGCGAAGGAGCGCGGCGCGACGATCATCCACGTCGATCCTCGCTTCACCCGGACGAGCGCAGTCGCCGACCTGCACGTGCCGTTGCGCGCGGGCAGCGACATCGTGTTCCTCGGCGGCATCGTCAACTACATCCTCGAGAACGGTCGTGAGTTCCGCGAGTACGTGGAGCGCTACACGAACGCACCGATGATCGTCGACGAGAGCTTCCTCGACACCGAAGACCTCGACGGTCTCTTCTCGGGATTCGATCCCGAGAAGAACACGTACGACACGTCGAGCTGGCAGTACCGCGACGCCGGCGAAGAGCTCGCGGCCGCCGGCGAGCGCGAGCTGCACACCGAGAACGAAGCCGCCGGAGGCGAGCGCCACGGCAGCCACGGCGGCATGTCCGGACGTCCGAAGCACCTCGATCCGTCGCTCACCGATCCGCGCTGCGTGTTCCAACTGCTGAAGCGTCACTACGCGCGCTATACGCCCGAGGCGGTCGAGGACGCGTGCGGCGTGCCGCGCGACGTGTTCCTGCGCGTCGCCGAGACGCTGTGCGACGCGTCGGGTCCGGATCGCACGGGCGCGTTCTGCTACGCGGTCGGGTGGACGCAGCACACCGTCGGTGTGCAGTACATCCGCACCGCCGCGATCGTGCAGTTGTTGCTCGGGAACATCGGCCGTCCCGGCGGCGGGATCATGGCGCTGCGCGGTCACGCGTCGATCCAGGGCTCGACCGACATCCCGACTCTCTACAACATCCTCCCCGGGTACCTGCCGATGCCGCACCCCGAGCTCGACACGCTCGACGAGTACATCGACCGCTCCGCCTCGAAGAGCGGCTTCTGGGGCGCGATGGACACGTACATGGTGAGCTTCTTGAAGTCGTGGTGGGGTGACGCCGCGACCGCCGAGAACGACTACTGCTACGACTACCTGCCGCGCATCACCGGCGATCACTCGACGTATCAGACGACGCTCGACATGATCGAGCAGAAGGTCCACGGCTACTTCGTGATGGGGGAGAACCCGGCGGTCGGCTCCGCGAACGGAAAGCTCCAACGGTTCGCGCTCGCGGCCGCGGAGTGGCTCGTCGTGCGCGATTTCTCGGAGATCGAGAGCGCGTCGTTCTGGCACGACGCGCCCGAGATCGCGACCGGCGAGCTGCGCACCGAGGACATCGCCACCGAGGTGTTCTTCATGCCTGCGGCCGCGCACACGGAGAAGGACGGCACGTTCACGAACACGCAGCGCCTCTTGCAGTGGCACCACAAGGCGGTCGATCCGCCCGGTGACGCGCGCTCGGAGCTGTGGTTCGCGTTCCACCTCGGCCGCGTGCTGCGCGAGAAGCTCGCGTCGTCGACCGATCCGCGCGACCGGCCGTTGCTCGACCTCACGTGGGATTACCCGACCGAGGGCGAGATCGCGGAGCCGAGCGCGGACGCGGTGCTGCGCGAGGTCAACGGAACCGGCGCCGACGGCAAGGCGCTGTCGTCGTACACCGATTTGAAGGCCGACGGCTCGACGAAGTGCGGCTGCTGGATCTACTGCGGTTGCTACGCCGACGACGTGAACCAGACGAAGCGACGCAAGCCGGGGTCGGAGCAGAGCTGGGTCGCGCCGGAGTGGGGCTGGGCATGGCCCGCGAACCGTCGCATGCTCTACAACCGCGCGTCCGCGGATCCCGACGGGAACGCCTGGTCGGATCGCAAGCGCTACGTCGAATGGGACGCCGACGAAGGCAAGTGGAAGGGACCGGACGTCGCCGACTTCGTCGCCGATCGACCCCCCGACTACGAGCCGCCCGACGACGCAAAGGGCGGCGCCGCGATCGCGGGCGACGAGCCGTTCATCATGCAGGCCGACGGGCGCGGCTGGCTGTACGCGCCCGCGGGTGTGATGGACGGCCCGTTCCCGACGCACTACGAGCCCTACGAGTCGCCGTTCCGCAACCTGCTGTACGGACAGCGCGCGAACCCGACCGTGCAGACGTTCGACGCGCGCGGCAACGACTACAACCCGCCCAACGGTCACGCCGGCGAGGACGTGTTCCCGTTCGTCGTCACGACCTACCGACTCACGGAGCACCACACCGCGGGCGGCATGAGTCGCAACGTTTCGCACCTCGCCGAGTTGCAGCCCGAGTTCTTCTGCGAGGTGAGCCCCGAGCTCGCGCAGCTGCGTGATCTCACATCCGGCGGGTGGGCGACGATCGTGACCGCGCGTACCGCGGTGGAGGCGCGCGTGAAGGTGACGGATCGTGTCGCGCCGCTCGCGGTGCAGGGCCAGGTCGTGCATCAGGTCGGGCTGCCGTACCACTGGGGTCAGCGCGGTCTGTCGACGGGCGACTCCGCGAACGATCTGTTCGCACTCGCGCTCGATCCGAACGTGCACATCCAGGAGGTCAAGGCCGCGACGTGCGACATCGTCGCCGGACGACGACCGCGTGGACCCGCACTGCTCGCATTCGTCGAGCGCTATCGCCGGAAGGCCGGGATCCGCACGTGAGCGCACGTCCGTTGGCCGATCCCGCGCGCGCCGCGGGATGGGACGCTCCGGGGGAGCGCGTCGGCTTCTTCACCGACACGTCGATCTGCATCGGGTGCAAGGCCTGCGAGGTCGCCTGCAAGGAATGGAACGACGTCCCCGAGGACGGCCTCGTCTTCCTCGACAGCTCCTACGACAACACCGGCACGCTCGGCGCGAGCACATGGCGCCACGTCGCGTTCATCGAGCAGGCGATACCTCTCGGCGGTCAGGACGCGGGCCTGACCGAGGCGCGCGACCTCGTCGCCGAGGTGGACCTCGACGCGTTGCCGGCGACGCCGCCCGAAACGCACGACGGCTTCCGCTGGTTGATGAGCTCCGATGTCTGCAAGCACTGCACGCACGCCGCGTGTCTCGACGTGTGCCCGACCGGCGCGCTGTTCCGCACGGAGTTCGGCACGGTTGTGGTGCAGGAGGACATCTGCAACGGCTGCGGATACTGCGTGCCCGCGTGCCCGTTCGGCGTCATCGACCAGCGCCACGCCGACGGTCGCGTGTGGAAGTGCACGTTGTGTTACGACCGGCTGCACGTCGGTCTCGAGCCCGCGTGCGCGCAGGCGTGCCCGACGAAGTCGATCCAGTTCGGTCCGCTCTCAGAGCTGCGTGAGCGCGCGCGCGACCGCGTCGAGACGCTGCACGGTCGCGGGGTCACCGCGGCGCGCCTCTACGGCGACGACGACGGTGACGGCGTCGGCGGCATGGGCGCGTTCTTCCTGCTGCTCGACGACCCCGAGGTGTACCGGCTCCCGCCCGACCCCGTGGTGACGACGCGCGACGTGCGCGCGATGTGGAAGGCGGCCGCGGGTGCGGCGGTCGCGCTCGTCGGCCTCACCGCCGCGGTCGCCGGGCGCCGGCGATGAGCCCGCGCGGCCGCGGTCGCGGCGAGCGCGCCATGGTTCCGCCCGCCGAGTTCCGGACGTACTACGACCGGCCGGTCCTGAAGACGCCGGTGTGGAAGCACTGGATCCCCGCGTACATGTTCGTGGGTGGTGTCTCCGCGGGCTCGTCGTTGCTCGCGGAGGCGCTCGCGTGGTCCGGCGATCGGCGAGGCGCGCGCCGCGCTCGGGCAACCGCGTTGGTCGCGATCGCCGCCGGGGCCGGCTTCCTCGTCGCCGACCTCGGTCGGCAGGACCGCTTCCATCACATGCTGCGCGTGTTCCGACCGTCGTCGCCCATGAACATGGGCACCTGGTTGCTCACGGCGTACGGACCCGCAGTCGGCGCCGCAGCGCTCGCGGACGAGATCGGACTGACCGGTGTCGCGCGCGTCGGAAGCGTCGTCGCCGCCGGCCTCGCGCCCGCGATCGCGACGTACACGGGCGTGTTGGTTGCCGACACCGCGGTGCCTGTTTGGCACGACGCGTACCGCGAGCTGCCGTTCGTGTTCGCCGCGGGTACGGCCGCGAGCGCGGGCGCGGCCGCGGTGCTCGTCGCGCCGCCGGGTCGCGTTCCCGAGGCGGCGACGCGGCTCGCGTTGCTCGGCGCGATCGCGGAGATCGGCGCGGTCGCGGCGATGCGCAAGCGACTCGGTTCGTTCATCGGCGAGGTGTACGAGGAAGGCGAGGCCGCGCGCCTCGAGACGGCCGCGCGCGCGACGACGGTCGCAGGTGCTGCGCTGCTCGTTCCGCGCGTGACGCGCCGTCTCGGCGCGGCGCTCGTCTTCACGGGCGCGGCACTGCAACGGTTCGCGATCACGGCCGCGGGCACGCAATCGGCGCGTGACCCGAAGTACGTCGTCGTCCCGCAGCGCGCGCGGATCTGATTCCCGCTTTTCCTCGGCGGTGGTTGACAGCGCACCGCCTTGGATGCAGCCTCTCGGCACACGGGAAAGTGGGACCGCGACCGTCGCCAGCTGACGCTCGCTTTCGCAAAGGGGCTGTTGTGGGTCAACGTTTGTGGTCGAACGCGTTGCGGCGCGGGCGCGCGAGGTTCTGGGTCGTTCCGGTCGCCGCCGCGGCGATGCTCGGCCTGGTTGGTGTCGGGAGTGCGCCGCCGGCGGGCGCCGCGCCCGCGGCCGTGCCGAACGCACGGATCTACTCGGTGCCGAGCCAGATGACGGTCCAGCCGGGCTCGGAGTTCACGTTCGAGCAACGCATGAAGATCGCGCACGACGACGCGCAGGTGGTCGAAGCGGACCTCGAGTACCCGCCGACGAACTATTGGATGGGATCGGACGCCACGAGCAGCCCGATGTCGCCCTTCATCAACCAGGGCGGCGGCGGGGCCACGGATCTGGTGCTCGCGGTCTTCGGCACCTCGACCGTGACCGGCGACATCCATCTGGCGAACACAACCTTCCGGGCCCGCTGTCATCCCGGCACGTATCGCATCTCGTATGCCGACACGAGTGTTGTTGCCGGTCCCGACGACACCCAGAGTGTCTTGACGAAGGCGACGGGGCCACGCGTCTCCGTGAGCTTGCTCGATCCGAGCAAGCTCTGCATCGAGCAGGGCTACCGCGCGCAGGGCTCGTCGACGAACGTCACGTTCTACGGGAGCGGCTTCACCGGCTCCAGCACGATCGCTTTCGCAACGCCTGGGATCAGTGCGTCAGTCTCCCGGGTCGTCAGCCCCAACAAGCTCATCGCGCACGTCGTCGTCGACGCGGGCGCGACCTTGGGCGACTCGGCCGCGACGATCACGAGTGTCAGCGGGTCCCTGAGTTGTACTGCGTGCTTCACCGTGACGAAGAGTCCGTCGATCTCGAGCATCGACCCGAGTTCAGCCCCTCGCGGGTCGAGCACGCCCCTCGACATCCGGGGCGGGCCGTTCTACAAGAACACGAAGGTGATCGTGAGCGGTGGTGGCATCTCGCTCTCGCCGCCGAGCGGCAGTCAAGGACTCAGGGGAGTCACCGTGACGATCGCTCGTCACGTGAAAACCGGCGTGCGTGACGTGACCGTCGTCAACGCTGACGGCGGCAGGGCGACGTGCGCGGGCTGCCTCACGGTGACCTGACACACGCTTCGCTAAATACAACTTGACCGATCAGGTTTATGAAGTACGCTGACGGTCGTAGGCGTACCGTGACGGTCGGGCGGAGTCAGGCCTCCCACATCCCTCTGCTCCGTCCGACCCCGGTCGCCGGCGTCGGCTCGTACGCGGCGCGAGTGCCCATCCGCGGCCCGCTTCCTTCCCCCCGGAGGCTCCCGGTCCGGTCTGGAGCCCGTGCCGCGTGCGAACCCGCGCCCGGGCAGAGGGGCGGCTGGCGGTCAGCGGGTCGATGCGATGAAGTCGACGACGACGCGCGCCAGCTCCGGCCCGGCGTCTTCCTGCAGGAAGTGGCCGCCGCCGGTGATCGTGGGGTGCTCGCGACCTGCGGCGCCCGGCACGTTGTGCTGGAACACGCGCTCACCGCCGCGCGTGATCGCGTCCTTGTCGGAGAACGCGGTGAGGAACGGCTTCTCCCACTTGTTCAGCACTTCCCACGCAGCCCGGTTGGCGGGCGCGGCCGGATCCTCGGGCGACGTCGGCACGAGCAGCGGGAACTGCCGCGCGCCCTCCTTGTACGTCTCGTCCGGGAACGGCGCGTCGTACGCCGCGATCACCTCGGCCGAGAGATCGGAAGTGCAGCCGCCCTTCACGATCCCGCCGACGTGGAAGTTCGGCGTCTCCTGCGAGAACTTCTGCCACGCGAGGAACGCGTCGCCGGGATGGTGATCGCCGGTCGGCAGCATCGTGTTCGCGGCGACGGCGCGCGCGAAACGGTCGGGGTTCTCGGCGACGAGCCGGATGCCGATGAGGCCGCCCCAATCCTGACCCACGAACGTCGCGTCGCGCAGGTCGAGCCCGTCGATCACCGCGCGCTGCATCCACTCGACGTGACGCTGGTACGTGTAGTCGGTGCGCTGGGCGGGCTTGTCGGAGCGACCGAATCCGACGAGGTCGGGCGCGATCGCGCGGTAGCCCGCGCCCGTGATGACCGGGATCATCGTGCGGTACAGGAAGCACCACGACGGCTCGCCGTGCATGAGTAGCACCGGCGGCGCGCCCGCCGGACCTTCGTCGAGATAGTGCACGCGCAGCGTGCCCCCGTCGCCGTCGTCGATCTCGACGTAGTGAGGCTCGAACGGGAAGTCGGGCAGGTCGACGAATTGCTCGTCCGGAGTGCGCAGGCTCTTCATGCGCGCAGTCTGCCCGCTACAGCGGGGGCGTGGGAATCGTGAACGCGGGGTGGTCGACACCGCCGTCGACCTCGAAGATCTTGCCCGTCACCCACGACGCCGCCGGCGACGCGAGGTAGACCACGGCGGCGGCGATGTCCTCGACCTGGCCGACGCGCTTCATCGGTGTGTTGCCCTCGAGCTGTTCCCGCACGGAGTCGTCGGTGAGCACCATTGCGAGACCCGACGTCTCGACCCCGCCGACCTCGATCGCGTTGATGCGGATCTTCGGCGCGAGCTCGGGCGCGGCGAGGCGAGTGAAGAACGACATGCCGGCCTTCGCCGAGCCGTACGCCGTGAAGCCGGGCTGCACCATGCTTGCGGCCCGCGACGAGATGTTCACGATCGCACCGCCGCCGTGCTCGACCATCGCCGGTACGACGAGCTTCACCAAATTGAAGACCGACGTCACGTTGAAGCGGTGCGCGGCCTCGAACGCCTTCTCGCTCGTCTCCATGATCGGCCGCGGCAGCCAACCGCCGGCGTTGTTCACGAGGATGTCGACGCGACCGAACTCCGACACCGTCGCCGCGACCAGCGCCTCGAGCTCGTCGGTGCGCGTCACGTCGGTCGGCACTGCGAGCGCGCGCCGACCGCGCGAGCGCACCTCGGCCGCGGTGCGCTCGAGGTCGTCCCGCGTGCGGGCCGCGACCACGACGTCGGCACCGGCTTCCGCGAGCGCGATCGCGGTTCCCGCGCCGATGCCCTTGCCCGCGCCCGTCACGATCGCGACGCGATCGGTCAGCTTGAACAGATCGAGGATCACGAGTCGCGCACGCTAGGCGCGCGGCTCAGCCCGCGGCGAGGCCGACCGGGCAGCTCACGCCCGTGCCACCGATCCCGCAGTAGCCGTTCGGGTTCTTGGCGAGGTACTGCTGGTGGTAGTCCTCGGCGTAATAGAACTCGGGCGCACCGCGTAGCTCCGTCGTGATCTCGCCGTAGCCCGACTGCGTCAGCTTCTCCTGGTACTGGTCGCGAGACGCGGTCGCGGCGCGCTCCTGCGCGTCGGTGAAGAAGTAGAGGCCCGACCGGTACTGCGTGCCCATGTCGTTGCCCTGCCGCATGCCCTGCGTCGGGTCGTGGCTCTCCCAGAACACCTGCAACATGCGCTCGTACGACGTGACCTTCGGGTCGAACACGACGAGCACGGCCTCGGTGTGACCGGTCGAGCCGCTGCACACCTCGGCGTACGTCGGATTCGGCGTGAAGCCGCCGGCGTATCCGACGGCCGTGGTGTACACGCCGGGCTCGGTCCAGAACTTCCGTTCCGCACCCCAGAAGCAGCCCATCGCGAACATCGCTCGCTCCATGCCCTCCGGGAACGGCGGCTCGAGCGGGGTCCCGAGGACGAAGTGGCGTTCCGGGACCGGCATCCCCTCGGTCCGGCCGGGCAGCGCCCGGGACTCGTCGACCATGGCGGATGCACGCTTGAACAGGGCCATTGTCCCTCCGAAGGGTCGCGGTGGCGCCGGTACAATCGTAAACCCCCGCGCCCTGTTCCCAGCCTGGCGGCGCGGGTCGTGGAAGCTCGAGGAGAGGAAGCAATCGCGTGAACGCGCAGTCCGAGGGCGCGGGCCGGAGCCTGCTTCGTCGGGGCGTTCACGTGCTGCGGCGCTTCATCTCGATGCACCCGTTGCCGTTCGCGACGGCGGTCACGGGATCGGTCGTCTACGCGGGCATGTCGGTCGCGGGCGCGACCGTGCTCGGCCGCGTGACCGACAAGGTGATCACGCCCGCGTTCGATTCCTCGAAGCACCTCTCGTACTCGACGGCGTGGTTCTACGGGTTCCTCGTCGTGCTCGTCGCGCTGCTGCGCGGTGCCGGTGTCGTCACGCGGCGGTACTTCGCGGCGATGACGGCCCGCCGCTCGCAGGTGTCGCTGCGGCTCGACGTGACCGACAAGTACATCGACGTGCCGCTCGAGTTCCACCGCGCGCACCCGACCGGCGAGCTGATGGCGCACGCCGACATCGACGTCGAGGCGTCGACCGAGGTCGTGCATCCGTTGCCGTTCTCGATCGGCCTGATCGTGCTGATCCTCTTCTCGGTCGTCGAGCTCTTCGTGATCGACCCGGTGCTCGCGATCGTCGGTCTGCTGCTGTTCCCGGCGATGTTCGTGCTGAACCGCTCGTACACGCGCCGGGTGGAGCGGCCCGCGGCGATGGTGCAGGAGCGCGTCGGAGAGGTGTCGGCGATCGCGCACGAGAGCTTCGACGGCGCGCTCGCGGTCAAGACGTTGGGTCTCGAAGCGCTCGAGAAGGCGCGACTCGCCGACGCCGCCGACCGCCTGCGTGCGGAGCGGATCGAGGTCGGGAAGCTGCGCGCGTTCTTCGAGCCGTCACTCGACGCGATGCCGAACCTCGGCAGCGTCGCGATCCTCGCGGTCGGCGGCTGGCGCGTCTCACAGGGCGCAGTGACGCCCGGTCAGCTCGTGACCGTCATGCTCCTCTTCACGTTGCTCGCGTTCCCGATGCGCGTCGTCGGGTTCCTGCTCGAGGAGCTGCCGCGTTCGGTCGTGTCGATCGCGCGCGTCGATCGCATCCTCGCGGCGCTGCCCGCGGTGCGACCCGCGAAGCCCCTGCCGCTGCCGGCCGGCGCGCTCAGTGTGTCGGCGGAGGCGGTCGGGTTCGCCTATCCCGGAAGCGATCCCGTGATCACCGGCTGCTCGTTTGCGATCGCGCCGGGTGCGATCGTCGCGCTCGTCGGCGCGACCGGTTCGGGCAAGAGCACACTCTGCGATCTCGTCGCGGGACTCGTCGCGCCCGATCAGGGAGTCGTGCGCATCGGCGGTGTCGACGGACGCGAGGTCGCGCCCGCCGAGCTGCGCGGTGCGGTCTCGCTCGTGTTCCAAGAGTCCTTCCTGTTCGCCGATCACATCGGCGACAACATCACGGTCGGTTCCGATGCCGACCTCGCGGCGCGCGACCGCGCCGCGGAGATCGCGCAGGCGGCCGACTTCATCGCCGAGCTCCCCGGCGGCTACGACACGATCGTCGGTGAGCGCGGCGTCACGCTCTCGGGTGGCCAGCGTCAACGCGTCGCACTCGCACGCGCGCTCGTGCGGCGACCGCGACTCCTGATCCTCGACGACGCGACATCGGCCGTCGACCCGACGGTCGAGGCCCGCATCCTCGGTGGTCTGCGCGACGAGCTCGACATGACGACGCTCGTGGTTGCGCACCGGCTCTCCACGATCGCGCTGGCCGATCACGTGCTCTTCCTGCGCGGTGGCGCGATCGCGGCGACGGGGACGCACGTGGAGTTGCTCGACGTGCCCGAGTACGCGGCGCTGGTGTCGGCGTACGAGCAGGCGAGCGACGAGGGCGAGATGGGTCGTGCCGCGGCCCACGACCGAGCGAGCATGCGACCGTGAGCGCCCAAGCCGACGAGGAGCGGGCCCGATGACGCCGCGGGCGGGCAGCGAAGAGCGGGCGAGCGGTCAACCCGGGGAACGGCCGAACGCCCGTGCCGATTCGCGCGAGCGCGCGACCATGCGGACCGAACCGACGGAGCCGCCGGCGGGTCCTGCGTTCGACGCGATGTCCGACGCCGCGCCCGCCGACGTGCTGCGCGAGGCCGTCGGTCATCCTCATCCCGAGCTCGAGGGTCTGCTCGACGACGACCTTCCGCTGCCGCCGCTCGGCGCGATCGCAGTCGTCCGCCGAGGGCTTGCCGTCAGTCCGGAGTTGCGGCGCGGCATCCGTGTCAGCTTCGCGTTCGCGGTCATCGCCGCGATCGGCAAGTTGATCGTGCCGATCCTGATCCAGCTCGTGCTCGAGCACGGCATCCTCGACGACGCGGGCTTCCGAGCCGGGTATGTCTACGGCGCGACCGCGATCGCGGTCGCGGTCATCGCGGCCGCGCTGTGGCTCAGCCGCATCGCGTACGTCCGGCTCGTGCACGCGGCGGAGGACACGCTCTACGGACTCCGCGTGCGCGTGTTCGAGCACATCCACCGGCTCAGCCTCGCCGACCACACCGAGACCAAGAAGGGCATCTTCGTCTCGCGTGTCACGAGCGACATCGAGACGCTCGCGCGGTTCGCGCAGTGGGGCGCGGTGTCGTGGGTCGTGAACGGCACGCTCATCGTCGGCACGCTGATCGTGATGTTCGTCTACTCGTGGCAGCTCGCGCTCGTCGTGATCGTCGCCTATCTGCCGGTGATCCCGCTCTTCCGAATCCTGCAGCGCGGTCAGCTGCGTGCGTACGACCTCGCGCGCGAACGCACCGGCGACATGCTGTCGGAGATCTCGGAGGTCATCGGCGGCGCGGCCGTCGTGCGCGCGTACGGTCTCGAGGACCGCGCCCGCACCCGCATGCGTGATCGCGTCCGCAAGCTCTACGACGCGCACATGCGCGCCGCGCTCTACTTCGCCGTGATGTTCCCGCTCGGCGACGTGTTCGGCTCGATCGCGATCGCGGCGGTGACGATCGTCGCCGCGTACAAGGGCCGGAGTCTCGGGCTCAACGTGAGCGACGTCGTCGCGTTCCTCTTCCTCACGAACCTGATCCTCAACCCGATCGCCGAGCTCAGCGAGATCCTCGACCAGACGCAGACCGCGATCGCAGGCTGGCGCAAGGTGATCGCGGTGCTCGACGTGCCCGTCGACGTCGTCGAGCCGAACGCGCCCGAGCAGGAATCGCTGCCGCCCGGCCCGTTGCCGGTGCGCGCCTCGGGAGTCGAGTTCGCGTACCGGGAGGGCGGCCGCGTGCTGCACGGCATCGACGTCGAGCTCCCCGCCGGCGCGAACGTCGCGATCGTCGGTGAGACGGGCTCGGGGAAGACGACGTTCGCGAAGCTGCTGTGCCGCCTCGCCGATCCCACTGCGGGGGAGATCGAGCTCGGAGGGATCGATTTGCGCACGGTCGCGCCCGTCGAACGGCGCGAGCGCATCCGCCTCGTTCCGCAGGACGGCTTCCTCTTCGACACGACGATCCGCGAGAACGTGCGTCTCGGGCGCATCGGCGCGACCGACGACGACGTCGACCGCGCCTTCGTCGCGCTCGGTCTCGACTGGTGGCTCGCGGCGCTGCCCGAGGGCCTCGACACCGAGGTCGGCGAGCGCGGCGAGAGTCTCTCGGTCGGCGAGCGGCAGCTCGTCTCGCTCGCACGCGCGCAGATGGGCGCGCCGGGCTTGCTCGTCCTCGACGAGGCGACCAGCGCGGTCGATCCGGAGACGGAGCGTGCGCTCGCGGGTGCGCTCGTCCGCGCCGCGCGCGGCCGCACGACGATCAGCGTGGCGCACCGGTTGTCGACCGCCGAGGCCGCCGACCTCGTGCTCGTGTTCGACGCCGGCGAGCTCGTCGAGCGGGGACACCACACCGAGCTCGTCGGCCGCGGCGGCGTGTACGCCGGCCTCTACGAGAGCTGGGTCGGCAATACGCGCGCCGACGGAACGAGCGCCTGAACCCGCGTTCGGTGGTACTGCGTTGTCGGGCCATGCCCCGACAACGCAGTACCACCGGGGCCGGTCGGGGCGGGTGAGAGGCACCAAATCGCGCTGCACTATCGTCGGCGCTTCGTATGGGACGCGGGCTGGAGTCGGCGAGCGAATCTGCGGGGTTCGCGCGGCGTCACATCGGCCCCGACGCGTCCGAGCAGCAGCACATGCTCGACGCGCTCGGCTACGAGTCGCTCGACGCGCTGGTCGACGCCGCGGTGCCGTCGTCGATCCGCGACCCGTCGCCCGCGGTCGGCGCCGATCCGATCGGCGAGGCCGAGGCGCTCGACCGGTTGCGCGCGCTCGGCGCCGCGAACCAGGTGCACACGTCACTCATCGGGCTCGGCTACACGGGCACGTTCACGCCGCCCGTCATCCAGCGCAACGTGCTCGAGAACCCCGCGTGGTACACCGCGTACACGCCCTATCAACCCGAGATCTCACAGGGCCGGCTCGAGGCGCTCCTCAACTTCCAGACGATGATCGCGGACCTCACGGGCATGGAGATCGCGAACGCGTCCCTGCTCGACGAGGGCACCGCGGCAGCCGAGGCGATGGGCATGATGGCGCGGCTCGCGCCGAAACGGCGGCAGATGCTGTTCGTCGACGCCGACTGCCATCCACAGACGATCGCGGTCGTCGCGACCCGTGCCGAGCCGCTCGGCATCGACATCGTCGTCGGCGATCCCGACCGCGAGCTCGTACCCGACGACGCGTTCGGCGTGCTGCTCCAATACCCGGGCAGCAGCGGTCGTGTGCGCGACGACGCCGCGCTCATCGCGCGTTGCCGCGAGGCCGGCGTGCTCGTGACCGTCGCGTCCGATCTGCTCGCGCTGGTGCTGCTGCGGTCGCCGGGCGAGATCGGCGCCGACATCGTCGTCGGCTCCGCGCAGCGCTTCGGTGTGCCGCCGATGTTCGGTGGGCCGCACGCGGGCTTCATCGGAGTGCGCGACGAGCACAAGCGCACGCTGCCGGGCCGACTCGTCGGGGTGTCCGTCGACGCGGCGGGCCGGCCGGCAATGCGCCTCGCGCTCCAGACGCGCGAGCAGCACATTCGGCGCGAGAAGGCGACGAGCAACATCTGCACCGCGCAGGTGCTGCTCGCGGTCATCGCCGGCTTGTACGCGGTGTATCACGGACCCGAAGGACTCGAACACATCGCCCGGCGCGTGCACCGGCTCACCGCGATCCTCGGCGCGGGGCTGCGCGACGCGGGTGTCGAGGTCGTGCACGACGCGTTCTTCGACACGCTCACCGTGCGGGTGCCCGGACGCGCCGATTCGATTGCGAGCGCGGCGCGCGACGCGAAGATCAACCTGCGCGTCGTCGACAGGGCCACCCTCGGTATCACGCTCGACGAGACGACGACGGTCGCGATCGTCGAGTCCGTCTGGCGCGCGTTCGGCGTCGACGCGACGGTCGCCGCACTCGACGCGCGCGTCGACGACGCGCTCCCGGAATCGCTGCAACGCACCAGCGAGATCCTCACGCACCCCGTCTTCCACCGGCACCGGTCGGAGACGCAGATGCTGCGTTACCTCCGGCGCCTCGCCGACCGCGACGTTGCCCTCGACCGGTCGATGATCCCGCTCGGTTCGTGCACGATGAAGCTCAACGCGACGACCGAGATGCTGCCGGTCACGTGGCCGGAGTTCGCGTCGCTGCACCCGTTCGCGCCGATCGACCAGGCGCGTGGCTACACCGAGCTCATCACCGACCTCGAGCGCATGCTGTGCGAGATCACGGGCTACGACGCGGTGTCGTTGCAACCGAACGCCGGTTCCCAGGGTGAGTACGCGGGCCTGCTCGCGATCCGCAAGTACCACGCCGAGCGTGGTGACACCCACCGCGAGGTCTGTCTTATCCCCGCGTCCGCGCACGGAACGAACGCGGCGAGCGCGGCGATGGCGGGACTGCAGGTTGTCGTCGTGAAGACCGACGAGCGCGGCAACGTCGACATCGACGATCTCAAGGCGAAGGTCGTCGACAACGCCGACCGGCTCTGCGCGTTGATGGTGACGTACCCGTCGACGCACGGCGTCTACGAGGACCAGATCGCCGACGTCTGCGCGCTCGTTCACGACTCGGGCGGCCAGGTGTACCTCGACGGCGCCAACCTCAACGCGCTCGTCGGTGTCGCGAAGCCCGGTCGCTTCGGTGCCGACGTGTCGCACCTGAATCTGCACAAGACGTTCTGCATCCCGCACGGCGGCGGCGGCCCCGGCGTCGGCCCGGTCGCGGTGCGCGCCCATCTCGCGCCCTATCTACCGAACCATCCGCTGCGTGAGGAGGCCGGTCCCGCGACGGGAGTGGGCGCGATCGCGTCGGCGCCGTGGGGATCCGCGGGCATCCTCCCGATCTCGTGGACCTACATCACGATGATGGGCGGCTCGGGTCTGCTCGACGCGACACGCGTCGCGATCCTCAACGCCAACTACGTCGCGCACCGGCTCGCGCCGCACTATCCCGTCCTCTACACCGGCGCGAGCGGCCTCGTCGCGCACGAGTGCATCATCGACCTGCGCCCGATCACCAAGGACGCGGGCGTCTCCGTCGACGACGTCGCGAAGCGGCTCATCGACTACGGCTTCCACGCGCCGACGATGTCGTTCCCGGTCGCGGGCACACTCATGATCGAGCCGACCGAGTCGGAGGATCTCCTCGAGCTCGACCGCTTCTGCGACGCGATGATCGCGATCCGCGCCGAGATCGCGCGCGTGCAGTCGGGTGCGCTCGCCGCCGACGACAACCCGCTGCGCGGCGCGCCGCACCCCGCGGCCGACGTCGTGTCCGACGGTTGGTCGCGCGCCTATTCGCGTGAGGAGGCCGCGTTCCCGGTCGCCGCCTTGCGGACCGACAAGTACTGGCCGCCGGTCAGCCGTGTCGACAACGTCTACGGCGACCGCAACGTCATGTGCTCCTGCCCACCCCTGTCCGAGTACGAGTAGGCGTCACTTCCCGAACTGTTGGACCACGGTGGGGCCGTTGCCGCCTCCGAGGCCGTTGGAGAACGTGCCGCCGTTGTTCGTGCTCGTGTTCGTGTTCGACGACGGGATCGACGCGCCGGTGTCGGCGAGGCTGACGACCTGACCGGCCGTTAGGCCGGACGTGATCACCGTGCGCGTGGCGCCGACGGTGCCGACCTGCACGATCGTGGTGGCCGGCTTGCCCTTCGTCATCACCGTCACCGTGTGCAGAGCACCGGTGGAGTGCACCGCCGAGGTCGGGACGGTCAGCGCGTTCGCGGTGTGCGCGGTGACGATGGTGACCGCCGCCGACGCGCCGTTGCGCAGTCCCGACGGCCGGCCGGTGAAGCCGATCGTCACGGCGTAGCTGCTCGTGTTGTTGCTCGTCGACTCGACGACGGCGATCGCGACGACCCGGCCGGTGAGCGGCGCGCTCGAGCCGTCGGGGACGATCGTCGCGCTGTCGCCGACCTTGAGCTTCGCCCGGTCCGCGATCGTGACGCTCGTCGCGATCTCGTAGCCTCCGTCGCCGACCACGACGACGTTCGCGGTGCTCGACGCGGCCGCCACGCTGTCGCCGGCGGCGAGGCCGACGCTCGCGACCGTGCCCGTGATCGGGCTGACGATCGTCGCCTGCGCGAGATCCTGCTGTGCCGCGGTGACCTCGGCGGCCGCGGCGGTCACGGATGCTTCGTAGGACGCGATCTGCGCGTCGGTGTAGTCGACGCTCGTGCTCGGTGTCGTCGTGGACGTCGTGGCCGGCGTGGTCGACGGGGTGTTGGCGTTCGATCCGCCGGCGCTCGACGACAGGAGCACGCTCAACTGCTGCTGCGCGCGAGCCAGATCCTGCTCCGCCGACGCGACCGACTGGAGCGCGCGCAGCGCCGCGGCCTGCGCGGTCGCGCAACTCGACGCCGGTGGTGCGCTCGGTGTCGTCGTCGAGGTGGTGGTCGACGTCGTGGTCGGCGGGCTCGACGCGCACGCGGTCGCGCTGCGCTGGACCGCGGTCTGGGCGGCGCCGAGCGCAGCCTGCACCTTCTGCTGCGCCTGAGTGACCGCGCGCTCCGCGGCTTGCAGCGCGCGGCCACCGCTTCCCGACGGGTTCGACGGGTTCGACGGATTCGACGGACTCGCGGTCGCCGCCGCGGTCGTCGGCGTCGTCGCGCTGCTCGATGCGCCGGTGGCGCCGGTCGCGTCGTGCCCGCTCGGCGACGCGCCGCCGCTCCCACCGGAGACCTGCTCGCCGTTGCGCACCTCGTCGAGCGTGAGCTCGGCCGACGCGAGGCTCGCCTCGGCCTGGGTGAGTGAGGCGAGCAGCGACGAGGTGTCGAGCGTCGCGAGCGTCTGTCCCGTCGTCACCGACTGCCCGGGCTTCACCGCGACCGACGCGACCGTCCCCGCGATCGGGAACGCGACCGTCGCCTGGTCGACGGGTTGGATCGTGCCGGTCTCGTGCAGCGCAGCGTCGACGTTCGCCCGCGTGACGAGTGCGGTGCGGTAGGTCGTGCCGTGCGATCCCGTCGCGGCGACCGCTGCGGTCGCGATCGCGCCGATGATCGCGAGCACGACGATCGTGCGCACGACGACGCGCGTGGAGCGGGGGTGGCGGATCGTCATCGCTATTCCGTTCGCAGGGCGTCGATGGGTGCAAGGCGCGCGGCGCGCGTCGCCGGGTAGACGCCGAACGCGAGGCCGATGACGATCGCGACCGCGATCGCCCCGGCCGACGCGGTCGGGGAGAACGCGACCGGCGACGAGATGAAGTGCGGGAGCACGTTGGCGCCGATCAGTCCGAGCGCGGCGCCGAGCACACCACCGGCGAGTCCGAGCGTCGAGGCTTCGACGAGGAACTGGCGGCGGATGACACGCGGTCGCGCGCCGAGCGCCTTGCGGAGGCCGATCTCTCGGATCCGCTCCGTGACCGAGACGAGCATGATGTTCATCACGCCGATGCCGCCGACGAGCAGCGAGATGCCGGCGATCCCGCCGAGCAGCACGGTCAGGGTCTTGTCGACCGACGTGGCGGCGTCGATGAGCGAGTCCTGCGTCGTGATTGTGAAGTCCGCGTCGCTCGCGGTCGTGATGCCGTGCAGTTGGAGCAGCTCCTGGTCGGCCTCCTGGTATGCGGCCGACAGGGTGGACGAGCCCGTCGCCTCGACGTAGATCGTCCCGACCGACGTGCGCGCGGTGCCGCCGATGAGCCGTTCGGTCGCGGTCGAGTAGGGGACGATCGCCTGGTCGTCGTCGTTCGTGCTGCTGCTCGAACCGGAAGGGCTGAGCACGCCGATGACCTGGAGCGGGACGCCGTTGTAGGTCACGGTCTGTCCGACCGCGGCCGCGCTGCCGCCGAAGAGCTCCTGCGCGGTGTCGGAGCCGAGCACGGTCACCGCGCGCGACTTCGTCTCGTCGGCGGCGTTCAGGAACCGGCCGGTGTCGACCTTCCGCGCGCGTACCTGGAGCCACGAGTCGGTGGTGCCGACGACGCTCGTCGTCCAGTTCGTGGTTCCCGCGGTCAGCGACCCCGACGTCGACGTCGTCACCGCGATTGCCTCGATGTCGGGTGCGACCGTCTTCGACGCGAGCGCGTCGGCGTCGGACTTCGTGAGTGTCGAGGCGGAGCCGAACCCGCCGCGCACGCCGGAGCTGCTCGTCGATGAGCCCGGCGAGATGATGAGCAGGTTCGTGCCCAGGGCGTTGATCTCGCCGCGGACCTCGGCCTGCGCGCCCTCGCCCAGACCGACGGTGAGGATCACCGCGGCGATCCCGATCAGGATGCCGAGCATCGTGAGGCTCGAGCGCAGTCGGTGCGTGCGGATCGCTTCGAAGCCGGTGCGGAAGGTGTCGAGCCAGCTCATCCTGCGACCACCTCGAGCTCCGAGTCCTCGGCGATCTCGCCGTCGAGGATGTGCACGACCCGACTTGCCTCCGCGGCGACGTCGCGCTCGTGCGTGATGAGGACGATCGTGCGGCCCGCGTCGTGCAGGTCGCGCAGCAACCGCAGCGCGTCGCGCGTCGACGCGGAGTCGAGATTGCCGGTCGGCTCGTCGGCGAGGATGAGCGCGGGCTCGGTCACCAGCGCGCGCGCGACCGCGACGCGTTGCTGCTGACCTCCCGACAGCTCGCCCGGGCGGTGCTCGATGCGATCACCGAGCCCGACCTGCTCGAGCGCGGCGATCGCGCGGTCGCGTCGTTCGGCGCGCGGCACACCCGAGTACGCGAGCGGCAGCTCGACGTTGCGCCACGCGTTCAGCGAGGGCAACAGGTTGAACTGCTGGAAGACGAACCCGATGCGCCGGTTGCGCACGTCGGCGAGCTGGTCCTCGCTCATCGAGCCGACGTCCTCGCCGGCGAGGTGATAGCTGCCGGCGGACGGCACGTCGAGGCAGCCGATGATGTGCATCAGGGTCGACTTGCCGGAGCCCGAGGGTCCCGTGATCGCGAGGTACTCACCGCTGCGGATGACGAGCGACACGGCGCGCAGCGCGTGCACCTCGAGCAGACCCGCGCGGTACGTCTTGTCGACGTCGACGAGCTCGATGACCGTCGCGCCGCTCATTTCCCGAACTCTCCACCGCCGGGCGGCGTGAAGTTGCCGCCGCCGGGTGGGGTGAACGTGCCGCCGGTGCCCGAGTTGTTCGAGCCGTTGCCGCTCCCACGCGTCGCCGCAGGTGTGGCGACGACGACCTCCTCACCGGTCTTCAGCCCGCTCGTGATCTGGACCTCACCGCCACTCGTGATGCCGGTCGTCACCGCGCGCTTCACGGTCTTGCCGTTCGTCGACACGGTGACGTACGACTGACCGTTCGACTGCGTCACCGCGAGCGTCGGGACCTGGATCGCGTTCTGGAGCTCGTGGTACGTGATCGTCGCCTGCGCGGTCGCACCCGAGTACAGGCCCGTCGTCGCGCCGGTGACGGTCACCGCGACGGGGAACGTCGCCACACCCGAGCTCGCCGACGCGATCGCACCGACCGACGTCACCTTCGCGGTCGTGCTCGTCGTCGGTGTGTTCGTGGTCGTCGAGTTGCCGGTGGACGAGTTGCTCGATTGGTTGGCGCTCGGATTCGCGGCGCGGTTGCCGAACCCTCCGAAGGAGAAGGTGCCGAGCCCGCCGAACCCGTTGCGCCCGCTGCTCGATGCGCTCGACGGGCTGACGGTCGCGCTCTGACCGACCTTCAGCTGCGAGATCTGGGTGTCGTCGACGTCGAGGTTCACGACGAGCTTCGTGCTCACGACCGTGATCTGCGCGCTCGACGCGTCGCTCGACGACGCGTCCGGGACCGTCGGGCCGGCGCCCGAGTCGCTCCCGCTCGGCGTGTTGCCCGATGCGCCGCTGCTCCCGAGCTGCTGACCGACCGTGAGGCTCACCGTGGAGACGACCCCGTCGATCGGAGACGTCAGCGACGCGCCCGCCAACGCGGTGCGGGCGCTCGCGAGCTGCGCCTGGTCGGACGCCAGGGTGGCGCGGTCCGCCGTGAGCTGCGCCGAGGACGCGCCGTTGGCGTCGTCGTCGTCGAGCGTCGACTGGTCGGCCGTGACCTGCGCCTCGGCTTGCACCACCGCGCTCGCGAGCGACGCGGAGTCGATCGTCGCGAGCACCTGACCCTTCACGACCTTCTGCCCGGCCTTCGCGTTCACCGCGGTGACCGTGCCGGAGGCCGAGAAGCTCAGATCCTCGGTGTCGGCGGGGGCGAGCGTCCCCGACGCCGAGACGGTCTGGCTCATCGTGCCCACGGTCGCGGCCACGAGTCGCGAGGTTGCGGCGGCCGCCGGCGACTTCTTCGCGGTCGCGCGCGCTCCGACGTACGCCGCGGCGGCGATGACTGCCACCACGAGGACTGCTCCGACCGCCCGGACGCGCGGACGCTTGAGGTTCTGCCACATCAGGAGCTCTGCCCCTGGCTGGTCTGCGGGCCGCCGGGGAAGTTGCCCCGCCCGAACCCGCCGGCGTCGCCCTCGCGGATCGACGTCGCGGTGAGGGTTCCGTTCTTCGTGCTGCCCATCACGCTGACGGAGTCGCCGACCGCGAGCGCCGACACGGTGCTCTTCGTCGTGCGGCTGACCGACGTCGAGGAGGACGCGGTGACCGTCACTTCGGCGCCTGCCGAGGTCGTCAGCGTGATCGTCGACCCGGAGATCGACTTGACGGTCCCGCTCTGGGCCACGAACTGCGTGCTCGGCGCGCTCCCGCTACTCCCGCTGCCCGGCGGGGTGCCGTTGAAGCTCGGCGCCTGGCCGTCGGTGCTGCCGCCGCCGGGAGGACCGCCGAAGGTGCCGCCACCGAAGCCGGTGCCGCCGAGGTCGGTGGCGCCGGTGTCGGTGATGCGCTGCGCGGCGAGGCTCGTGCTCGAGCCGCTGCCGACCACGGTGACGTGGTCACCGACCGCGACGGCGCCCACCGACGAGTCGGCCGACTTGGTCACGGACGTGCTCGAGGTCGTCGCGACCTTCGTCGCCGTCCCGTCGTTGCCCTTGACCGTCAGCGTCGAGCCGTCGATCGCGGAGACGGTCCCGAACGCGCCGTTGCCGTTGCCGAAGCGGCCTTGGGAGCTGCCGCCCGGGCCGTAGCCGCCGAGCGCCGGGTTCGGGGCGCCGTTCGTCGCGGCGGTGTTCGCGGTGGCCCCCGCGTTGCTGCCGCTCGCGGCGTGGACGCCGAACGCGGCCGCGCCCGCGATGACGACGACGGCGCCGGCGGCGAGGACCGCCTGTCGTCGCCGATTCGGTGGCACGGCCGGCTCGTCCGCCGCGGCCGGCTCGGCGGGCGTCGCCCCGGTCGCGGCTGCAACCGCATCGGTGTCGTCCGCGAGGGGAGCGAGGGCTTCGAGGTCGGACTCGTCGGGTGGCTCGGCTGTGTCCATCGGTCGCGCCTCCTGTGCGCGCCGGCGCGGGTGCACCGGACGTTGCCGATGATCGAGAAACAGGTTGAGAGCCGGCTGCGAACCGGCCCGCGACTTGCCGAGCATCCGGGCCTCCGGCCTGTTCGCGCGCTGCGTGAGAAAGTTGTTCAAATTGTTCTCAAGCACGCGCGGAGCGCGGCCGAAGAATTGCCTGCCGACAAAGAGTCGGTCGGACGAAGCGAAGATCTGCCGCCTTTATGTGGTCGCCTGGACGGCAGGGAGCTAGTGGCGAACCCGGCGTCCTGTTCGAGTCCCAGCCGGCGCTTTCAGCGCCCTCGAAACAGGAGCGGGTTACTTGCGAGACACCCTGTCGTCCCCGGGAGGTACGGAGCGAGGCCATCGCGGCCGCGTCTCCACGCCCCGGGGAATCGAATGGGCCAAGCGGCGGGTCGCCGTCGTGGCAGGTGTCGCCACCCTCGGCGGCATCCTGACCATGGCGCCGGCCGGCGCGTCCGGTCCCGGACCGTCAGCGTCGACGGTCACGGGTCCGAGCCAGACGGTCCTCGTGACCGCCGCGGTACGCCCCGACCCCTACAACGCAGCCACCGCGGGCGACCCGGCGGCGAACGACATCGACGCCACCGTGCGTTCGATCCAGACGAACGCCGTCGACAACGTCGTCACGGCGACCACCGGCCAGGACGGCACGGACCTCGACGCTGCGAACGGCGTCGTCGCCAACGTCACGCCGACACAGCTGGCGGCCCTCCAGGCCAACCCGGCCGTCGTCGTCACGCCGAACCTGCCCGTCGCGATGGCCGACGCCTCCCTCGGCTCGACGCTCACGGGCCTCACGTCGACACTGACGTCGACGCTCACGTCGACCGTGTCGACGCTGTCGTCCGCGACGCCGAACCCGGCGCCGACCCGGCCGCCCGCCGCCGTCTTCCCCCAGACCACCGGAGCAACGACGCTCTGGTCGCGGGGCATCGACGGCAACGGCGTCACCGTGGCGGTGCTCGACACCGGCATCACGAAGAGCTCCGACCTGAAGCACGTCATCGGTGGCGTCGACTTCAGCGGTGAGGGCAACCCGTACGACGACAACTACGGCCACGGCACGTTCGTCGCCGGCCTCATCGCCGGCGCCGGCACCTCGTCGAAGGGCCAGTACATGGGGGAGGCGCCCAACGCCAACCTCGTGGCGGTGAAGGTCGCCGGTGCCTCCGGGCTGACCGACGTCGCAACCGTGATCAAGGGCATCAACTGGGTCGTCAACAACGCGGACCGCTACAAGATCCGGGTGTTGAACATGTCGCTCGGCGCGATCCCGGTGACCTCGTCGGTCCTGAACCCGCTCGACCAGGCGGTCGAGACGGCGTGGCAGGCGGGCATCGTGGTCGTCGTCTCGGCCGGCAACGCCGGTCCGTTCAACGGCACGATCCTCTCGCCCGGTGACGACCCGCTGGCGATCACGGTCGGCTCGCTCGACGACAACGGCTCGACCGACGCCACCCAGGCGCAGACGAGCCCGTTCAGCAGCGCAGGTCCGACGAACCCCGACGGTTGGTTCAAGCCGGACCTCGTGACCTCGGGTCGCTCGGTCGTGAGCCTGCGGGCTCCCGGCTCGACGATCGACACGCTGAACTCGACGGCGGAGATCGGCAAGAACAACTTCGTGGGCTCGGGCACGTCGTTCAGCGCGGCGGTCACGAGCGGTGCGGCGGCGCTCGAGATCCAGAGCAGCAAGCTCTGGCCCGGTGCCAAGGGTCAGTTCCCGATCACGCCCGACCAGGTGAAGGCGCAGCTCCTCGGCACGACGACGGCAGGCCCGGTGGGCAACCCGTTCGTCGACGGCCACGGCGCCCTCAACGTGCTCAAGGCGGTGGTCAACCCCGGCCTGCAGCTCACGCAGACGGTGCCGACGACGCCCACGAACATGGGTGACACGGTGAACCTCAAGGACACCTGGCAGGGCTCGAGCTGGAACGGCTCCAGCTGGAACGGGTCCTCGTGGAACGGGTCGAGCTGGAACGGCTCGAGCTGGAACGGGTCCTCGTGGAACGGGTCGTCCTGGAACGGCTCCAGCTGGAACGGCTCCAGCTGGAACGGCTCGAGTTGGAACGGGTCGAGCTGGAACGGCTCGTCCTGGAACGGCTCCTCCTGGAACTGAGCGCATCGGCTCGACTCCGGGTTTCGCACATCCGGCTCGCAACGGCAACGCCGCCGTTGCGAGCCGGTGTCGCGCCCGGGCTCAGTCGCTCGGGGCTCGTCGCGGCGGCCGTCGCGTTCGACGCGCCTTCAGTACCGCTCCGGGGGAATCATTGCTCGCCAACGGCGATGGCGGCCCGCACGGGCGACCGCCCGGTGGTCGTGACTGCGTGAACAACCGACGCACGGGGCTCGTTCAGGTGGGCGGAGCGTCCGAGCTCAGCGGCCGGCGCCGACGGGGATGGCGCGCACCGTCGTGAGCCACGCGGAGAGCGCGGCGCTCGGCAGCGGACGGCTGATGTAGTAGCCCTGCGCGATGTCGCAGCCCATGGCGACGAGCGCGTCCCACGCGCTCTCGGTCTCGACGCCTTCGGCGACGACGCGCAGGCCGAGGTTGCGGGCGAGGTCGATGATCGAACGCACGATGACGGCGTCGTTCTCGTCGTCCTGCATGTTGAGGACGAACGACTTGTCGATCTTCACCTCGTCGACCGGCAGTCGCTTCAGGTACGACAGCGACGAGTAACCGGTTCCGAAGTCGTCGATTGCGAGCGTGCAGCCCATCGACGAAAGCCGGTTCAGCACGCGCATCGCGTACTCGGCGTCGGACATGACGCTCGTCTCCGTGATCTCGAGCACGAGTCGCGACGGCTCGACGCCCGAGAGCGTGAGCGCGCGCGCGATGTCGTCGACGAGATCCGAGTCGAGCAGGCTGCGCGCCGACAGGTTGACCGCGACCGACAGGTTGTTGCCGCGGTCGCGCCATTGCCGGCACTCGGTGAGCGCGGTGCGCAGCACGAAATCGGTCATCGGCCCGATGAGTCCGGTGCGCTCGGCGATCGGGACGAACTCGTCCGGTGGCACGAGGCCTTCGGCCGGGTGCGGCCAGCGGACGAGCGCCTCGACACCGATGACGCGGCCGCTTGCCATGTCGACCTTCGGCTGGTAGTGCATCTCGAGGCCTTCGTGCTCGATGACGCTGCGCAGCTCGCCGACGAGGGCGAGCTTGCGCGGGCTGTGCTCGTCGAGGTTCTCGCCGTAGCACGCGACGCCGGGCGCGGTGTTCTTCGCCGCGTACATCGCGACGTCGGCGCGCCGCAGCAGCGTCGACGCGTCGCGACCGTGCACCGGCGCGAGCGCGAGACCGATGGTCGCGCTGACCTCGAGCTCGAGGTCCTGGTACGTGAACGGACGCTGCAGGACTTCGCGCAGCGACCGCGTGAGCGCGAGCGCGTCGCCCGCGGATCCCGGGGACGGGTCGAGCAGCGCGAACTCGTCGCCGCCGAGCCGGGCGACGGTCACGCGATCGGCGGCCGCGCGCTGGAGACGCGCCGAGACCTCCTGCAGGAGGAGGTCGCCGGTCGCGTGGCCGAGGGTGTCGTTGATCTCCTTGAAGCGGTCGAGGTCGATCAACATGACCGCGATCTGGGGATCCGTCGGTCGCTGGCGCGCGAGCGAGTCGGCGAGCCGCTGGAGGAACAGCACCCGGTTGGGCAGTCCGGTGAGGTTGTCGTGCAGCGCCTCGTGCCGGAGCCGGTCGACGAGGCGCGCGTTCTGCAGCGTGACGCTC